>CBDVDL010000269.1:0-3113 GCA_965372735.1 uncultured Alphaproteobacteria bacterium
CAAACAGTATCAGACGCCAGTGCTTTTCCTCACAGGCTATACGTCGTCTCTCTGCGATTTGAGCGACTATCTTTTCGAGTTTATGCCGAGTCGCAAGACACAGGGCTTCGCTCTGGGGAAATACGCGGGAGAAGAACTGGAAATACGTTCCGTGCTCGAACTGGTCGTTGATGATGAAGAAGGCAGAGCGCTTGAAGCCGGATTTCGAGAAGGCGCCGAAGAAACCGGTGCGGCGGTCGTCGGGCGGGAATGGTTTTTGCCGACGGCTCATTCTATCCGCGCGCCCTTAAGAGATTTATTTACTCCTCCTCGTGGAGAAAACGAGCCGGAAGGGCTGTTGTCGACCGCGCTAACCGATTCGGAAATGGCCGCGCTCTGGGGAACGAGCAAAGGGGAAGTCCTCTTGCTCAAAGAGGAAGACAGCTTGATGACTATTACTCGAACATCCGCCCCCAAAGGAAAACGCGCGCTGTTCTTTTGCATACCTTCCGGGCGCGCATCGAACATGATTTCGCAGATGGGAACCTTGCCCAGACGAACAACGTTTCTGGGAAACAGCGCGTGGATTGATATCGAAGCTCTGAAAGAGTATCCGGAAATCAGCGACGGACTGATTATCGCAGCTCCGCTGCTGCCCGAAGTAAAATTCCGGGGATTGATGCAGCAAGTCTATGAAGATTCCATCGGCCAGAAGGCAAGTCTATGGGAGCTTCTGGGCATTGATGCTGCGAAATTTGTTGGAGAGATTGTATCGACGAAACCAGAATCCCGAAACGCATTCAAAGAAGCATTAGAACAAACCGAACCTTTTTTCGGGACGTCTGTTCAGCTTGATTTCATGGGAGGACGCGAGAATCAAGCTGTGAGAATATTGAAGTATAAAAACAAAAGCTTTCTTATTCTGAAATAAATGATTTTCAGACAGGATACAGAACAAAAATTCACAATAAATTGAGAGAGAGCCTTTGACTTATTTGGAAGCGATTTTTTTGGGGGTCGTCCAAGGGCTGACGGAATTTCTTCCCATTTCCAGTTCAGGCCATCTGGTAGTACTACAGGCGATTCTGGGTTTTAAGGAGCCGAAGCTCGCTTTTGATGTGATGGTTCATGTGGGAACGTTGCTGGCAGTGATAACATTCTTCCGGAAGTACATCATCGGGATGTTTGTCTCGATTTTTGTCCCAAGCATGCGACGCAGCGAGGAATGGGCTTTACTGAAAATGGTCATCATCGGAACGATTCCAACCGTTTTTATTGGTTTTGTATTCAAGGATCCCTTGGAGGAGTTGTTCGCCTCACCGGCCGCTGTGGGTTTTTTCTGGTTGATGACAGGCCTCTTGCTTTTTTTGGCGGATCGCTGGCTCTGGAACGGCAAAGATCTTTCCCGCGGAACGCTGCAGGATGGCTTGGCGGTGGGATTTTTTCAGGGATTGGCGATTATTCCGGGAGTTTCGCGCTCTGGAGCGACCATCAGTATGGGGATTTTTCGGCAATTCTCAGGTGAGAATGCCGCAAAATTTTCGTTCATTCTTTCCGTGCCTGCGATTTTGGGGGCAACCATACTGCAAATGCGGAAGATTACGGCGATTGAGAGGCCTGAGTTTCTGGTTTATCTTGCGGGAACCGTTGCGGCGGCCATCGTCGGCTACCTGTCAATTGCGCTGTTGATACGCATCATAAAGGCGCGACGACTTTCCATCTTTTCGTATTACTGCTTTATTGCCGGGGGAACCACTTTAATCTATATCATGCTGACAGGTTCCTTCTAAGAGCGTATCTTAAGAATTTCACAGCTATCGCTTAACCCAGCCGGAACTTTTAAGGAGACCCCCCTTTGATTCCCCCCGCACGCGGGGGGAGATTCACGCCAAGCCGTGGCGAGTCGTAGGGACAAGGCCTGCCTTGTCCGTTTGTTGTTGCGAAGCCGCTGTAATATTTTTGAGATATGCTCAAGGCAGTCGTTTTAAGAACAAGGGAACACGTTTGGTTCGGGAGAAGAAAATCACAGGTCAACTGACACCGGCGGAATTTGATGCCGCTGTGCGAACGGGAACTGCTTTTCCGGCTGTTTTGCTGACCGGCCCCGAAGATTATCTGCGGCAACGCGCAGTCGATAACTACGTCGACAAATTCCTCACGCCTGAAAGCCGGGAATTCAATTTCACTTATCTTTCGGCGGGAGAATCGACAATGCCCCAGGATTTGCGTCACGCACTTGCTGAACTTCCTATGTTAGGTTCCTTCCGTTTGCTTCTGCTTGACCAGCCGACGAAACTAACATCCAAAGCGGCACCGGTGCTGAAAGATTATTTCAAAAAGCCCAATCCCGCACTGCGGATTCTGATGACTGATTCGGAAAACAAACCAAAATACTCTTCTCTGAATAAACTGTTGCCTTCCGTGCTTTGGGTTCATTACAAACCTCTGAGCGAAAATGAACGTGCTCGCTGGTGTATCCGCTACATGAAGGAGCACGAAAAGAAGATGTCGGATGAAGCCGCCGGTTATCTGGTACAGACATCAAAAAAATCCCTTGGTGATTTGGTCACAAAATTAGACCATGCGGCTCTCTTTGTGGGTGAGGCTCGAGACGTGGATATATTTACAATACAGAGAATCTCCGGTGTGACATCGGAAGTGAAGGTCTATGATCTCGAAGATGCTTTGCATCGGAAATCGCTGGCCGAATGCCTGCGAATCGCGCGATCTCTTTTGGAAGGAGGAGAACCGGTTCTGCGGTTAGTAAACTACCTCCATCGCAGTCTCTTTCGACTCTGGCAGATAAAAGTGCTCGGAAGACGGCGGGGGAATCATGAGAAGAGCATCAAAGAGATTCTCGGTGGTCAATCATGGAAGAGCGACGCGTTCATTCGAGGAGCAAAAGGGATGTCTTTTGCTGCCTTGGAACGGGGACTGCGGGGGCTTATGGACTTGGAAATCACCCTGAAGACACGCACGGTTCAGGGAGATGTTTTGTTTTATCATTGGCTATGGGAAGTTATGGCAGGCGAGAGGGATAAGCTGGAACCCGGAACGGGATTGGGGAGTTAATGAGGGTGACGTTATGACGGACAACCCGGCGAGCCCGCCGACGGATGAAGAACTTATCTATA
>CBDVDL010000270.1:0-3101 GCA_965372735.1 uncultured Alphaproteobacteria bacterium
CCGGAAATTTGATAAGACACTTCACTAAAACCGACGGCAGCGTCATAAACCTTGCGGCGATAAGCGAGATTCGAGCCATTGCAACTGCTGAGGAGACCGAGACCTATCGAGCCCGCCGCCAGATAACCCTGAAGCATGAAGTCGATGTTTTGCATATTTTGCCATAATGGTTCCCGGCCATCCGCTGTTTTGAAACGAGTCAGCCCCGCAACCACACCGACGGGCGCGTGGAAATAACTAATCATTGAACGAAGCCAGTGTTGATGGAATACGCAATCAGCATCAGTCGTGCAGATAATTTCGCCGGTTGCGATTTCAATTCCCTTCGAGAGAGCATATTTCTTTGGCGACGGAGGATTGGGTTCGGTAACGGTGCGAAAGCGAAAGCGTGGGTTTTCTTCCGCGTAACGGTTGAGAATATCCGGCGTCTCATCAGTCGAACGATCATCAACGACAATGACTTCCCACTGACCGGGATAGTCCTGCGCCAACAGCGAGCGAATCGTCCGTTCGAGAACTTCCGCTTCATTGCGCGCGGGCAGAACGACGGATACCGAAGGCCATTCCTTAAAATCGCGCCGCAGAGCTTTGCGTGAGCGGAGCAGCCCGATGATGAACAGAGAAGCAGCGATTCCATAGACCAGCAGAAGCCAGCCTGTAAGTGCCAAGAATATATTGAGGAATATCATCTCGATTTGCGACGAAGTTTCAGTGTGGGAACCACCGGAATGCCTATTAGCGCCGGGAGTAAGACGTTGATTGAAAACAGCACAAGCGAAGCGGCAACCGCCACCGCAGGCTCGACTCCCAAAGCGCCAAGGCAAAGAACAGCCGTCCATTCCCCGACGCCCAGTCCTGCGAATGAAATAGGAAGGCTGGCTTTGAAAAAGAAGTTCACCATGACTGCAATCATGCCCCAACCCAGAGGTATAGAAACGCCCATCGCTCTCAGCAGCAGGACGAATTGCAGCAAGGCAACCGCGATAGACGCAAGAGACAGTAGCAGCAGTCCGAGCGTCAGGCCGCCTCGCATGCCGTCCAAGACTCCTAAGAGACGTTCGAACTTCTCACGTAAAGGCAGCTTGCGCACAATCCACGAGAGAGCAGGGAGGAGAATGCGCGGGAAAAGTCCTAAAAGGAGCATCCCTGTTCCAATTAGACCTAAGCCTACAAGCAGCGGCGTGCGCCAACCTCCGATAGGGAGAACAAAGACGCCGCTGAAAATCATAAACAGGAGAGCCCACGGCCCCGCACCGTTGATGACAACGGTGGCATAGAATCGTTCTATCAGGCTGACACCCACAGCGCGTGCTACCGGTACTTTCAGCGCGAAACAGCGCCCGAATTGACCGATTCGCCCCGGTGTAATGACGCCGAGGGTAAATCCCACCCAATAACTGCGAAAAATGTCACGCCAAGTCGCTTCCTTCCCGGCATGTCTCGCGAGAATCGCCCAGCGCGCGAATTGAAAAGAGTGAGCCGGAATCCAAAGGAGAAGGGTAGCGAGCAGAGGAAATCCCTGCATTCCGGTCGCTGTCGCTAACACATTGCGCCAAGGGATTTGCCAGAAGAGAAGTCCCACAACCACTATGGTTAGAAGGATGCGCAACGAAATCCCAAGCCAGCGACGATTCTTGGGTAGCTGTTCGCTTTCTGTCGCGGGCTGCGGTTTTGCAAAGGGTTGCGAAAGGTCTTGTGCGGTTCCGGGTATTGTCATGAGGGGATTTTTGTCTGTTCAGTAGGTCGGACTGTTAATTGGCGTTGCTTCCATTCAAAGCTGCCGCTTAGTGCGGAAATCGGCTGCATCAGTAGATAAAACGGCAAAATAAGTTCCGCGAGTACGAATCCTCTTCTCCATTCAGTCAGCTGGTTGACGCTCGCAAAACGCCAAAGAAGCAAATAATCGCAAACGAAACGCAACGCGACAGCTCCTGCCAGCACCAGCCATAATTCGGGATGGAAGAGAGCCAAAATTCCACCTGCCAAGTAACCGATTTGTGCTGCGAGGATGCTCCAGAAAAACATTAACCAACCACGAGGATATTCCCGCGCGGTGGATTGATGGCGAATTTTAGCTCTTGAGAATTCACCCAAAGCAGGCCGTCTATTATCACGAACGACGCTATCCGCGCCTGTGGCAAATCGGATTTTCCAACCCCGGCGGTGGATTGCCTGAACCATTAAATCATCATCACCGGCTTTCATCTGCGCATTTGCAAAACCGCCGAGTTGCTTGTAGCATTCACGACGATAAGCGAAGTTCGCTCCACAGACGGACGAGGGTGAACCCCAACCGATGCAGCCCGCGGAAATGATACCGTGCATCAGACGTTCTAACCGATAAAGCCGCAACGGTGTCGTCGATTGCGTCCCCGGATCGAATAAACCTGCGACCGCGCCTACTTCCGGATGAAACTGTCCGGCGAGCGCTTTGCCCCATCCTCTGGGAACCTGCGCATCCGCATCGGTGAAGAGCAGGAGTTCCGCTTGGGTTTTTTCGATGGCGGCACGAAGAGCGTTTTTCTTCGGCCCTAAATTATCGGTATTCGGAGGAGCGTGCAAGATATTCAACTTTTCCTTAGACTCCCGCGCGATTGCCGAAGCGATTTCCCATGCATCATCGGTCGAGCCGTCATCTACATAGAAGCGTTCGATGAGTTCAGGCGGATAATCCAGCGAAAGGATGCTCTGAAGACAGCTCTCCAACGTTTCGCTTTCATTTCGCCCCGCGACAATAACGGCAATCGACGGTAGAGCGGCTGCAACTCCACTATTGCGGCGACCGCGAAGAATGCCTATCAGAAGAAATAAGCTGGCAGTGGCGGAAATGAGAGTCGAAACAATGAAGAGGGAAAGCAGGATGATTCTCCTTACCTTATGGTTGAACTCAATAGAAAGTCATAATTATTCAAGAATAATCAATAAGTTCAATTTTCGTGAAATTGAAGATATTTTGAAATTTTTCTAAACTATTAATATAGACACTTTACAGCGCAAATGCAAGGATTTTCACGTTGCATTACTGGCATATTCTTCGTAAATTACTTTCATGAAACTCGCCTATGGAAATCGGTTTGTTGAACTCAATCTGCCGAAGGACT
>CBDVDL010000271.1:0-3098 GCA_965372735.1 uncultured Alphaproteobacteria bacterium
CCGGCGACGCTGCGTGTGAGTCCGAGAGACGGGCCGCGCGCAGAAGGCAAGTGTATTTTGACGGGGAAGCCATCGTCGCAACGTGTTATTTTCGGGAAGGCGTATTAGTTCCGGCCGGGTTACGCGCGTTAGCTTCATCGGTTAGTTTACGGGAGACAGCGCTGAACCCGGCTCGGCGAGGAAAGGTACTCCCGATAAATTCTCACTCCAGATGGGGATTTTGTGGAAATAGATTCCTATATTGATACATCATTAACCTTTCAACTTTGAGGGATAAACATGGAAAAAGACTATTGCTGCGAAAGCTGCATAGAGGAACTTGCCGCCGAAATTCTGATTGCCCGGCTTTCCGTTCCGGGTCTCGGCATTCACCCGCCAATAGAAAAAGTGTGCGAGGAATACGAAGCTCTCTATCGAACGATTGATCGTTTGGTTCGGGAAAAGTCGTCGGATTCCTCCGGCTCATAAGCAGGGTGGAACACCCATGACTCACGAGAGAACCCCGTCCGGTTCGCGGGGGCTGGTTCTGGTTTTTACCGGGAACGGCAAAGGCAAGACGACCGCGGCCTTTGGCACTGTCCTCCGCGCTGTGGCCTATGGACATCGGTGCCTTGTTGTGCAGTTCATTAAGGAACCCGGCCAAAGCAAAGATCATGAAGCGTTGAAGCGATTGCCGGATGTGGACGTGCATGCAATGGGGCGCGGCTTTGTGGGAATCATGGACGATACATTACCTCGCGAAGAACACATTGCCGCCGCGCGGCAAGCGCTGGAGTTCGTCCGTGAAAAAATGCTCTCGGGCGAGTACCGTTTGATTGTTTTGGACGAAGTGAATGTTGCCTTGAACTTAAAGCTGCTTCCGACCGATGCGGTATTGGAACTGCTGAAAGCTCGACCTGCGGATGTTTCGCTGATCTTGACCGGACGCGGAGCACCTGCTGAGATTATCGAACACGCGGATACGGTGACTGAAATGACAGAAATCAAACATGCTTTTCAAACGGGCATCCCTGCTTTAGAGGGTGTAGATTTTTAGATCTTTCTTATGGCAGTGACCCGGAGGCAGACACGAACACTGCTCAGACAGCATAATGTTGCGCGGTCTCGTGCATTTTGCAAGGGACGCCCAAAATGGGTTGCCCTTTTTCTCTATGTTTACGGCGAATAAAATTCCATTACTTGCAGGCATAACCCTTGCTGACGCTTGATTGCGTAATGAATGGAGATAAATCATGATGATACGATGGGTGCTTCTTGTTGGACTCTTCGCGGGTTTAGTCGGTTTTGCAGAGGAGAATACAGCTCCGAATTCCTCTCCTCTCATTCTTATCGGCGAGTCTGATTCCCTTTCCTCAAAATTATCCGCTTACATTGACACTCCCGCACCGGAAAAACAAACTGCTCTCGTCGAATGGCTCCGCGCAGGTCTCCTATCGGAGAAACCCATTCGCGTGGTGATTGATGGTATGTTTCAGCAAAATGTCTTAGCGCCTCCTTCAGAAGAAGAGATAAGCGAGGGCACCTTGATTCCGTGGGAAGGTTCGGCTGTGCTTTATCGAGGAAGCCTGGAACGGGCGGATTCTTTTCTTGTAAGCGCTTCGATGACGGGCTGCCCCGGAACAGAAGTCGGCCCCAGCATCTCGATTGCTTTTCCGACACCGTGGGGATGGAGCTGCCTGCCAATTCGGTTTGGGCCGGTACTTGACAATGCTGTATGTCCGCTGGATGTTGATGTCCGATTGGAAGTTGTGAAGCGAGAAGAAGCCGGGCCGGTTGTGCGGATTAGGCGAGGTGAGGAAGTTTACAGTTCGCGGTGATTGAGTAAGGAGACCCCCCTTTGTCCCCCCTGCTAAAGCAAGGGGGAGATATATAAATGAAGCCACCTGAATGTTTTCGGGTGGCTTTTCATATTGGGTCGGCTGCAATCCGCCAGTTGGCGGACAACACCGCGGAATGCCATTGCGGCTCTGGAGAGCCACAACGGCGATATTTAGTTGCGCGAGAGGCTCAAGGTACCTCACTCGCGGCGATGTTTTCCGGGTGCGTCTGGAGACACACCACAGCGGATTTATTGGAAGCGGCGGATGGCGGTGGGTTTGTCGAGGCCGATTTCATACAAAGCGCCGTCCAACGTGAACCATGCGCCTTCGCCCTGCACGGGTGCGTACGGGCGAGGCAGGTAAAGGTCTGAACCGTTCTCGCCGCCCATCATAATAAGGAAGAGCCTCTCCCCCATCGCATTGCGGCAGACATCGAGCACCAATCCGACTTTCTCAGTTTCGATGCCTGCCGCTATTATCATATCTCCCGGCGACAGGTTTTCGGGCAGCACGATTTGCAAATCCCGTCTTAAGCTGTTCGCGCCGGCGTTCTTCGCTATGTATTTCAGGTAGCGCATGTAGTTCGTTCTGGAACCGTCCGGCACACCCACCTGCATAAAAAGAATCCGCCCTTGTTTGCTCCTCGGTCTGAGGCCATCACGCCAATCTTTCCATGTCGCCTTTTGACCATTCTCCAGACCGAATTGAATATCCGCGCGTCGCCCTTTCGACCAGCGATGTTTCCCCCACAACATGATTGCGCTCGCCGCGCTGGTGCCGTCGTCTATGAGCAACGAACGCTCATCGAATACGGCGATGATGTCATCTCCGCAGAGAATTTCCTCGCCTTCGCTGTTGCGAACGTTTGTTCCTTCGGGTTTGAGCTTCATGTCTTTGAGCGTCGCGCCGAAACTTCCCTCCGGTACTAAAACTCGCTCGTAGCCTGCGGGCACATCGATACGGGAGAGAAGCACGTTCGGTTCGGCGAATAGAACACTCGCCGTGAAAGACAGCAATAGTATTGGAAACATGTGAAATTTTTTCATTTTATCCACTTCCTAAAATCAGGAAACGAAGGCCAATTAATCCTAACAAAATCGTCACAATCGTGCGGAACAGCGCTTCGTTCATTCGATTAACGAGCAGCTTGCCCACCCACGTGCCGAGAATCATCATTCCCGCCAACGGCAACGCAAGCATAATATCATCAAGTGTCAGCAATCGAGCTTGACTGTATATCGGAATTTTTACAATGTGCATGGACGCTGCCGCGACAGC
>CBDVDL010000272.1:0-3097 GCA_965372735.1 uncultured Alphaproteobacteria bacterium
TCCTCATATTACGGGCGAGATAATCGAACGGCTCTATGATGTCGCCGAAGACGGAAAATATCAAATTATCATCGTCGAAGTGGGGGGGACGGTGGGGGACATTGAATCGCTGCCGTTCCTTGAAGCGATACGGCAGATGGGATTGGAACTCGGACGGCGCAGTTGTGTCTTTACGCATGTCACGCTCGTGCCGTATATCGCTTCCATTGGAGAAATCAAGACCAAACCGACGCAGCACAGCGTCAAGGCTCTGCGGGAAATCGGTATCCAACCGGATATCCTGATGTGTCGGACTGACCGACCTTTACCGCGCGGCGCGCGCGAAAAGATTGCTCTTTTTTGCAACGTTCACGCTCGTGATGTGATTGAAGTGAGGGATGTCGAGACCGTTTATGAATTACCGCTTCTGCTGGAAAAGGAAGGCGTGGGCAAGAAGCTGTTAACGCGGCTCGGTGTGCGTTCGGCTCCGGTGGACCTCAGCAAATGGGAAACGATTGTCCGGCGAATTCAATTTCCCAAGCAGCGCGTGCGTATTTCGATTTGCGGCAAATATGTCGAGGTGCGCGATTCATACAAAAGTATTATCGAATCGTTTGTCCATGCCGGAGCGGAACTGGATGCGCGTGTTGATTTGAATTGGATTGAAGCCGAGGAATTTGAGAAACACCCGGCCGAAGAGCTGCTTCGAGATTCGGCGGGGCTGCTGGTTCCCGGCGGATTCGGTGAACGAGGGATTGAAGGGAAGATCGAAGCGATTCGCTATGCGCGCGAAAACAACCTGCCGTTCTTGGGACTCTGTCTGGGGTTGCAGGCGGCGGTCGTTGAATTTGCGCGGAACGTGTGTGGTTTGAAATCGGCTCGCTCGCGCGAATTTTCTCCGCGTGCACGCCACCCGGTGATTGATTTTATGCCGGAACAGCGGGGACTGCGTCACAAGGGTGCGACAATGCGACTGGGAAGTTATCCCTGTTTTCTTGCGCGAGGCTCGCTCGCGCACAAAGCGTACGGCAAAGATGCTGTGACCGAGCGGCACCGGCATCGCTTCGAGGTGAATAACGCGTATCGGTCGCTGTTGGAGAAACACGGCATGCTCCTCAGCGGACTTTGGCCGGAAGGCGATTTGGTAGAGATTATCGAATTGCCATCGCATGCGTGGTTTATGGCCGTGCAGTTTCATCCGGAACTCAAGAGCCGTTTGACGAAAGCTCATCCACTCTTTCGACGCTTCGTGGAGGCCTGCCTGAAGATAGAAAAGAACGACCGGAAAGAGATAAAAGCCGAAGAAGCACTTTCTTGAGAACGCGCGTTTCATGACGTCGAACCGCGAACATGGCATCAGCGAATGTGATTATTCCGATAGCGATTGGGCTCGCGCAGGCCAGCGTCGTCAATCCGCTCCTTCCCGCGATGGGCGCGTGCATCGGCGCGTCGATGGGATTTCTGCTGCCGGTTTCCACGCCACCCAACGCGATTGTTTACGGCTCCGGACTGGTGCCGATGACGCGCATGATTCGCTACGGCATCGTGATGGATTTAGTCGCGGCGTTTGTCGTCGCTTCGGTGCTTCTTCTATGGGGGCCGATTGTGTTGTCGATTTAATGGATTTGCGGGCATGGTCACGAAGGACAAGGCAGGCCTTGAAATGGATAAACGGACAAGACAGGTCTTGTCCCTACGGGATTCTTCCGAATGTCACTCGATTATCCAAAGCGAAAAATCACTCGTCTAAAATCATATGACTACTCTTTGGCGGGAGCGTATTTTGTTACGATTTGTACCCGCGATAAGACGGCTCTTTTCGGCGCTGTTGATGGCGAGAAGATGAGGCTCAATAAGTTCGGGGAAATTGTCGTGCAGGCATGGAAAGATATTCCCAACCATTTCGGACACGTCAAGCTCGATGAATTCGTCGTCATGCCCAACCATGTTCATGGTATTCTTGCCATCGAAAGAGAGGATGATTACGATGGTGCGGACAAGACAGGCACGGACAAGACAGGTCTTGTCCCTACAGAGAGATTTAGTCATCCCGGAGCGGGTTCACTTTCTACTATTGTTGGTACTTTTAAGGCAAGAGTAACACGCGGTATTCGTCGAATTCGTCCGGATGTTGTTTCCGTTTGGCAATCACGGTTCATTGAACACATTATCCGCGATGAAGAAGATTTATACAATCATCGTCGTTATATTCATGACAATCCCGAGAAGTGGCATCTCGATAAAGAATATAGGTAGGGACAAGACCTGTCTTGTCCGCATCTTCCATGTCCGTATTTCCCATTGAAACAGCGCGTCTGCTGATTCGGCCGTTCGAGAAGACGGATGAAGATATTGCGGCGATACATAAACTGTTCAGTGATCCGGAAGTGGTGAAATACATTGGCGGCGTGCTTTCGGATACGATTGAAAAGACAATAGAGCGCGTCGTGCGGTGGATTGGTTTTCAGGAACAGTACGGGTACAGTTGCTGGGCGGTGATTGAAAAGTCGAGCGGCGACGTCATCGGAGATTGTGGATTGTTCCCGCTTGAGAATAAAGGACCCGAGGTGGAGCTCGGTTACGATTTTCGCCGCGACTGCTGGGGCAAAGGCTACGCGACGGAAGCCGCGCGCGCGTGTTTGGATTATGGCTTTAACGAACTCAAACTTGATTACATTATAGCTGTCGTTTTTCCCGAGAATATTGCATCACGGCGTGTGCTCGAAAAATGCGGGATGACGCAGCGCGGAATGCGGCATTACTATAATCATGAGCTTGCGTTTTTTGATTGCGCGAGGGATAAAGGTAAAATATAATGACAAAAGATTATCCATTTGCATTGATTTCGGGGCCGTGCGTCATCGAGTCGGAACAGCTCTGTCTCGATGTTGCAGGAGAGCTAAAGCGTATCGCCAAACAGTTCGGCGTGCTGCCGATTTTTAAGGCGTCATACGACAAAGCGAATCGCACGCGGCTCGAAAATTTCCGCGGGCCGGGACGCGAAAAAGGACTTGAAATCTTAGCGAAAGTTCGCAAAGAAATCGGACTTCATGTTCTGACCGATATTCATCTGCCCGATGACGCTGCGCCTGTGGCGGAAGTTGTGGACTTCTTGCAG
>CBDVDL010000273.1:0-3083 GCA_965372735.1 uncultured Alphaproteobacteria bacterium
GAATAGAATGTCCCACCAGAGGAGCACCGCAAAAGCAGGCACGGCGACCAAATTTGCCAAAAGTCCTATGAAAGGAATCGTTCCAAAAACCGCCGCGAGCAAAGGAAGCGTTCCGATTTGTGCTCCGAACGTAGCAAACCCAACATCGAGAGTCGAGCGAATTGCGGGTTTCGAAGCAAGTTTGTGGCCGAAGATTTTCGTTGCGACAGCTCTTAGCCATATATAAGTCAGCACCATACCCAGAACAGCAAGATAGGAAAGTTGAAAGCCGATGTCCACAAGGTCCATTGGTCTCCATAAGAGCTCCAAAAAAGCCGCCGTTCCAACGATATTCAGGGGCTGCGCTTTGCGATGAAGCAGGTGACCGATTAAAAACACGCTGCACATAATTCCCGCGCGCATCAGTGAAGGAATTCCTAAACCGAGTGCAACATAGAAAAATACCGACAGCAAACACAGCCAGAGACGCAGGGTAAAAGGCACGCCGAGCATCACCGCAAACAACCAGACCAGAGAGGCGACCAAGCCGACATTCAAACCGCTCAACGCAAAAATATGGCTGAGTCCTGTCAGTTTGACCTGTTCATTGAACTCCAGCGAGAAGCTGGAGCGATCTCCAAGGAGAAGCGCCTTGCAGAGAGCCGATGCCTTTGGCGAGAGATTTTCTTCCAATGCAAAAATTATTTTCCGCCGAAGCGAATGAACAAAACGCGACAGAGATTTTGTCTGCGATGGTATCGTGATGTAGGCTGCATCATCTCCCGTATAGACATAAGCGGCGACCCGCTCCATGACCGCCAGCCGAACCAAACCGATCTGACCCGGTACGCGCGTGTCCTCCGGCAATCGAAGCGCTCCTCCTGTCAACATCCAGTCGCCGACCTGCAGCGTATCTGGTGAAACAGTGCCGCGGACTTCGACTCGAAGCGAACGCAACCTGAGGGTGTCTCCATGTGAGATGAGAGTTACCTGAGAGAGCAGCAATCTTCCGCGGGAGGCTCTTTGAGTTTCAGCTCGCACCAAACGCCCCAACACGGCTGCTCTTTTATGGTTGGAAGCGAACTGAGCCACGGCATTTCTCTCGCTGCGCCCGATGGATTCAATTCCTCGAACAAAGCCGAGAGCAATCAGCAAAACCGCCAGAGTAGAAAGCGTTACTCCTACCGGCGCTCGAAATAAAAAAAGCGCACCGCAAATAAGCAGTACGCCGATACTCATAATGAGAGCCGCACTCAGAGAGATGTCTATGTGAAGAGCGAGAACAATCCCTCCGATGAGAAAAAGAGACGCGATAAGGGCAGGTTTCGCATGAATCATCTGTCTATGTCGGACCGGCCGAGCAGCCGCTGCAATTATGACTTGAGCAGGAAGCACAGCCGCTCGAACCCATCGAAGACGAGAACTTCACAGCTCCCCCAATTCCAAAAGCAGAGAAAAGCATTTCCGCATTCATCGAATGGCATAGCGGACAAGCAACGGCTTCCGTTTGTGCCGTCGAGACGAGTTCTTCGAATTCTTCTCCACAGTCCCGGCAGGTGTATTCATAAATTGGCATGTCAGATTATGTCTTCTCCAGAATAAAAAGCGAGACAATTCCACCCGTGAGCTTTTTACATGAAGTCACTTTCCAACCGATTCGTGTTAGTTTCTCGCAGAGCTTATCGCTTAAGGGAAAGGTTCGTATGGATGTTTTCAAGTAGGTGTACGCCCGCGCATCTCCCGAAATCAAGGCTCCGGCTTTCTGAATAACGTACGAAAAATAGAAGCGGAAGAACGGCTGAAAAATCGATTTGCGATCCGGCGTGAATTCAAGAATGGCTCCTCTGCCGCCTCGCTTTGTGACACGGAAGAGTTCCGCAAGTCCTCTATCTAACTGTTTAAAATTACGAATGCCGAACGCCACCATAATCCGATGAAAGGATTCGGATTGAAACGGTAAAGCTTCCGCTCCACCCTTCACGAAATGGCGCGGTGCTTGCGAAAAAGAGCTGAGCTTCGCTCGCGCAAGTTTCAGCATTTCATCCGATGGATCGAGCAGCGTCAAATCGATATCGGAGACCTTCCGACAGACGGTTGCGGCCATATCTCCTGTTCCCGCGGCGCAATCTAAAATTTTCTGGTTCGGAGCAACACCAAGCGCGCGGATGCAGCGGCGACGCCACGAAACGTCGAGTCCCAACGATAACAGGCGATTCGCCAAATCATAGGTCGGCGAAATCGCGTCGAACATTTCGATGATTTGTTTGTCAGGTTGCTGCTGATTCACGGCGTTAGCGAAGGAGAAGATAAAGGGTGAGGGCGGGCGTTGCTAAAAGGAGGCTATCAAATCGATCCAGAAGCCCCCCATGTCCTGGGAGAAATTGTGACGTATCTTTAATTTCAGCTTCACGCTTCATCAGCGATTCGAGCAAATCACCAATCTGACCAATGATCCCGACTATCACCGCAAAAGCAAGGATATCCCAGAGTGAGAAATGAACAAAGCCGATGCCTTTCATAATCAGAGCTGCGATGGGCGCAGCAATAAAACCAGCTATCGCTCCCTCCCAGCTCTTATTCGGACTGGCTTTCGGCATTAGCTTATGCTTTCCGAATAATTTCCCAACGCTGTAAGCGGCCGTATCGGCCACCCATACCGAGATGAAAAGCGCGAGTAACCAACGGTCTCCCATTTCACCCGCGATACCGCCCGGCTGCCGAATAGTCCATAGAAGGGAAACAGGAATGACAACGTAGATTAGCCAGAGAGTTAGATGCCCCAGGTTTTTGAGCGGTAGTCGTGAAACCCGGAATATCTCACCTGCAAAGACTACAAGCAGAGCAAGAAATACAAATCCGATGGATAATTTACTGTACTGTGAGAATTGAAAAAAGAGGATAGAAGCTGCAACGAGCCAGAGAAATATGAGAGGAGAATCCGCGCCAATTTGTTTCCCGAGATATTTCCATTCGCGAGCGAATAGAAACAGCAGCAGGGAAATTAAGATACCAAGCAACAGACCGCCAACATACAGCGATACAAGAAGGAGTGGTATTCCCCAGACAGCTACTCCTAATCGCTTTGCTAAATCACTCATGCTATA
>CBDVDL010000274.1:0-3082 GCA_965372735.1 uncultured Alphaproteobacteria bacterium
GCTCAACACTGTAATCGGCGGCCTGCAGAAGACGCACGAGAACATTTTCCACGTCTTCGCCCACGTAACCCGCTTCGGTGATGGTCGTCGCGTCGGCGATAGCAAACGGCACCTGAAGGAAGCGAGCGAGCGTTTGTGCCATCAATGTTTTGCCGGTGCCGGTGGGGCCGACAAGCAGGATATTCGATTTTTCGAGTTCGACCGTCGCAGGTTTTGAACGCGCGTTGATGCGTTTGTAATGATTGTAAACCGCAACCGCCACGCGTCGTTTCGCCTGCTCCTGCCCGATGACATAGTCATCAAGCTGACTTTTAATTTCCTCAGGAATGGGAAACGAATCGATTGTCAAGCGCCGTCTGCCGGCGCGGTTCAGTTGCGTAATCTGAAAGGCCTGCTCGGCGCAGGCGTCGCAAATCGCAACTCCGTTTTGGAATTTCAGCAGGGTTTGCACCTGCTTTTCCGCGCGACCGCAGAATGAGCAAATAGGAGTATCCTCGTCAGCCATAAAAGCCTTTCCGGATAAAAGTAGCCGGTTATTTCTTTTTATCGTTCGTGCTGGTTTTCGGTACGACGATTTCGTCGATAATGCCGTAATCTTTCGCTTCTTCCGCGGACATGAAGTAGTTGCGGTCTGTATCCTTTTCGACCTGCTCGACTGAGCGACCCGTGTGCTTCGCAATGATTTCATTGAGCCGCAAGCGAATTTTCAGGATTTCCTTGGCGTGAATCTCGATATCCACGGCCTGACCCTGAACTCCGCCGAGTGGCTGATGCAACATCACACGGGCATTCGGCAGCGCGCTGCGCTTTTTCGATTTCCCCGCCGCCAAAAGCACCGCCGCCATGGACGCCGCCTGCCCCATGCAAATCGTCACGATATCGGGTTTGATGTATTGCATGGTGTCGTAGATAGCGAGCCCTGATGTGACGAGACCTCCCGGACTGTTGATGTAGATACTGATGTCCTTGTCGGGGTCTTCGGCGGATAGAAAGATCAGTTGTGCAATCACGAGACTGGCGACCGTGTCGTCAATCGCAGTCCCGATGAAGATGATTCTTTCTTTGAGCAGCCTTGAAAAAATATCAAAGGCACGCTCCCCACGCCCTGTCTGTTCAATGACCATGGGAACGAGTGACATATCTATTCCTTTCTTAGTCTTCATTGATTCGATATTTCGAAAAAGATTCCCCTGTCGAAGTTCCGGCCGGGTTACGCGCGCTGGCTTCAACGCACAGTCAACGAGAATAAGCGCTGAACCCGGCTCGGCGAGGAATGGTGCCCCGCACGCTGGGGGAAATAAATTTACGGTGCGATGATACGGCCGGTAGCGCGTCCTTCGAACGTCGCCAAATCCACGGGAACAGGTACGACCGTAACTTGCTTCTCGAGAAAGGCGAAAATATTCCGGTCAGTCACCGCTTCCAATAAATCGCTCCGTTTATCTTCATCGGCGTAAGTTGCTTTTATCTCATCCAAGGATTTTTCTGACATCTTCGAGAGGATTTCGAATTCACGTTCGAGGTCTTCTTCCCCCGCTTTCAGTTCATGAACCCGAATAAGCTCCTGCCTTAAAAGAAACCAGCGAACATTTCGAACTCCGACCGCATGCAGCTCTTCTTTGAGCGCTTCATCTTTCTCCGCGTCCTGTTCTCCATTGTCGCCCCTCGAATCTTTAATTAGACGCTCAAGATAATCATCCAGCATCTGAGGCGGTACGGGAAAATTCTCTTCGCGCAGCAGCGCGTCAATCAGGTGATTGTGCATTTTCCGTCGGGCGCTGCTCGCGGCGCGATCGGTTAGTTGCTTGTTCAGGGCTTCTTTGAGCGCATCGGTCGAGGTGATTTTCGGATTGAGTGAGGCGGCAAAATCATCATCAAACGGCGGCAGCTCTTTCCGACGGACGGATTTGAGCGTCACTTCCAGATGAACCGGAGGTTTCTTTTCTTCGGGAGAACCGCTGCTACCGTCGATTGTGAAGCGAACCTGCTCTCCTTCCCGCGCTCTCATCACTTTCTCAGCAAAATCCTTACCAAGCGGATTATGACGCATGTCTATATGAGCATCTCGCTGTGTTCTGCCGACGATGGGAAGGCCACTCGGATCCAGCTCCTGAATATCCACTATAAGTACGGAATCCTCACTGACAGGCTCATCGGTTGGGGTGAGAATCGCCTGCTGCTCGCGAATATGATCAATAGCTTCCAGAACATCTTCTTCCGAGACCTGCGGCTGCTCGAGTTCGACGGAAACATCGGAAAAGTCCGGTATGTTGATTTCCGGCGCTTTTTCCAATTTGACTTTGAAAACAAGAGGCTCGCCGGGTTTGAAAGAGACTTCTTCCATTTTTCCGGGCGCGAGCGGGTTGATGTCCATTTTTTGGAGCGCCGCGCGGTAGTAGTCCTGCAGGGCGTTTTCCACGGCGTCGGCGGTGATGGAATCGCCGTAACGCTGCCAGATGACTTTTTTCGGGGCGCGCCCTTTGCGAAACCCGGGCATCTGCACATTACGGGTTATTCGACGCTGAGCCTCTTCTACACGTTCGGCCATGTCTTCCGGCGGAACCGTGACAGTCAACTGTATTTCGACAGCACTCACATCCGTTTTTTCGATTTGCAAAGCGAACTCCTAAGAAGAGAATTCGTATCAAAGCTGACGTGCGAGAAGGGGGAGTCGAACCCCCACGCCCTTCTGGGGCACCAGATCCTAAGTCTGGCGCGTCTGCCAGTTCCGCCATTCTCGCTTAACGTTAAATATACGACTTTTTTCTTGCGAAATCAAACGATTTGCTTCACAGCCCACCCCTCTCTTTGATACAAGAAACCGCCGAAAATTCGAAAATCTCCGGCGGTTTGTTTGCTCGGAAGATATTCAGGCGCGTTTAGCCGTATTTCTTGATGAATTCTTCGGCCTGGTCGACGTCCTCTTTGGAGCCGATGTAAAGTGGGACGCGCTGGTGGAGGTCGGTGGGCTGAATATCATTGATGTCCATCTCGCCGTCCGAAGCCCGGCCTCCCGCCTGCTCGATGACCATCGCCAGCGGCGCGGCTTCGTAGAGCAGCCGCAGCTTCCCGCTCGGCTTCT
>CBDVDL010000275.1:0-3079 GCA_965372735.1 uncultured Alphaproteobacteria bacterium
CGCCAGAATTCTTGTGGATTCTTAAGATGTTTGACCATTACATCAGTGCGATTCGAATCGGCAATCCCGGCAAGCAGTGTCCAGAAGGCTCCAATGTGCTTGGTATTGCAAAGGGTATCGCCCTGAGTTCGGTCGAAATAGAACTGCAGGCTGTCGCTCCAACAGAGTTGATTGATTTCGTCTGAAATATTTTGGTAACGTACCGAGAACTGTGTTTCAAGAAACGTATCGCCATGAATTTGAGCAAGCTTCGCGATACAGTTAGCGGCAAGCGCCTGCTGGGCAGAGAAATCTATCCATCCCGCCTGTTCGATGTTGAATCGCGGAGTGTTGTCCATGCCGCTCCCGAGATGCGAGGTATAGTACAATCCCTTGCCTTCGGGGGATTTACAGTTTTCTTCTATCCAGTCGAAATAGTTCGTAAGCGACGGCAGAACGCGCGCAATTCGTGATGTGTCCCCCGATATCTGATAATAGCGCAGTTCAACCCACGCGAAGAGAGGAGGATTCACCATCGGTTCGGCTCTGGTCGGTTCACCCGCGGGTTCGCCGTCGGTTTCCCAATAGACTCGCTGGATGTAGCCGTCATCGCGTTGTTTGTTATAGAAATTGTCAAGGGAAACCATCACAGGGAATACATCGCGCCCATAGACACCGAACAACATCATAAAGCATGTATCCCATTGAAAGATGAGCTCATTGAATCCTTCATCCATAAAACGCTCTACAAAACCATTTTGCGGTGTTCCCGACGTTATTTTATTCCATGCCATTTCCCACGCAGCGTAGTAGAGTTCAACCCATTCCGGATTCGACTCAAGAATCGGGCGCGGCAGTTGTTCCTTAGGGAAAGGCAGATTACTTTTCCTGCGTTTGAGGCGCGGAGGATTGCCGACCTTCAGGATGGAATTATAGCCATCGCCACCATCGTTAATCTTTAATGGATTAGAGGGATCCGGAATCCAGTTGCCATCTACGACAAATTTGTAGTAGAAATAACCGACGGGAAGACGCAGTGCGGCTGTCCAAATACCATCCGATTTTTGCAGAGGGTTCGCACCCACATCCCAGTTGTTGAAGTTGCCGGCTACGGTAACGTGTTTCGCAGCGGGCGCGTCCAGTCGGAATTCGACATTCAGCGAATCATTTTCTGCGAAAGTCATGGCAAGAGGAAGCAGGAAGACGAGCGCTGGCAAAACCCGTGAATTCTTCATGAGGAGAAAGTTCATCTAAGAACAGGCTTCTATTTAAGGAGAATGGCTTTTTTCGCGACGCTGAATTTATCTGTGGACATCTGGTAGAAGTAAACTCCCGAGCTGTATAAATCCGCGTTCCAAGTCACTGTATGAAAGCCGACCGAATGATCTTCTTCTACAAGAGTGGCGACGTTTCGACCAAGTATGTCACATACATCTATTTTCACGGGCGCGGGCCGGGAAAGGAAATATGAAATCGTCGTCTGCGGATTGAAGGGGTTAGGGTAATTTTGAAAAAGCTCGAATTCTTCCGGCAGGTAACCTTGATTTGATTCGTCTGTTTTCGAGTCATCGAGAGAAAAGATTGTCATCACTCCGAGGTGGTCAGAGCAATAATGGCTGTTGTCGTAGATTTCATCCATGACAATCAGCGATGTATTGATAGCGGCATTCCCTGTGCTCAGATAGAAAATGTAATCGATTCGGGATGTCGGTGCGTCGGCGGGGATGGTGTAGCCGTTTGCACCGGGATTTGCCTCCGCGAATGTGTCGAAGTAAAACGTATCCGAGCCTGCGCTAAGCAGAAGAGAAATAGGTTCAGAACCCGGCGTGCAATTGAAATCTCCTCCAACGATAGCGGCAACGGACGGGAGATCTTCTTCTTTTTGAGAAATGTATTCGATGATTTCCTGAACTTGCTGCACGCGAATGGAATTATGTTCCGGTAGATAGGAAAGGTGGGTGCTGAAAATATTGACCAATCCGATAGGAGAATCGATATGATTCCAGACCACTTTTCGCAGGAAGACTCCACGCGGCAGGGAACGAAATCCTTCTTCGATAACCGGGTGTTTACTGACAATCCCCACACCTTCGCGAAATTCGTCCCACGCGATATGAGTTTGACTGAATGTGTAATGATAAGGGATATCGAAGAAATCGCCTAACGAATCCGCGATGACGCGCGCCATGTTGTCTTCCCCGCCGCCGTTCAACGTTTCGTTGATTTCCTGCATGCAGATGATATCCGGATCCAGTTCTTTGAAAAACTGAATCATGAAATAGAGTCGCACCTGATAATTCGTGCCGGGTCGCATGCCTTGCAGATTATAGGTCACGACCTTCAATTGCTCCTGCGCGGCAAGAGGACACGCAATCATGAGTAGGATGCAGAAAAGAACGACCTTTTTCATTCTCCGCTCCATATGTATGCTTCTTCCAGAAAACTGGGATTGTTTTTATTTTTGTGCCGGGCACGCGGGACGCATGCCGCGGCGAGGGAGAGGGTTTGCGTGTTCTTTTGCGGTGACAGACCTTGAGGATGTGTTTTTCAAAACCACTATTTTGGTAATTTGCCCAGCAATTTCCATAGCCAGCGGTGAATCGCATGAATGGATGTCACCGGTTGCGCGTGCAATAAAATACATTCACCGTGAACGACGTTGATACTGTTTTCTTCGCAGAAGCTGATCGCCGAGGGCGATTCGGCTCCCGGTTGCAACCAAATCCGATGGACTCCCGCTTCCGCGGCGTTGCGCACTACCTGTTCCGTTTGAGCTGGCGGAACGACCACCACGACTCCTCCGACGGTTTCGGGCAGCGTGGTCAGACTCGGATAACACGGCTGCCCTTCAAAGATTTCCATGTGCGGACTAACCGGATAAACTTGATACCCCTTCTTCGTCAGGTCTCTATGCACAATATTTCCGAATTTCCGCGGCTTTCGGGACACTCCAGCGACGGCCAACTTGCGTTGCGACAGGAAGTCGTCGATAATTTTCTTCGTTACCATCAATCATCTCCAATGGGGAATAGATACCACAATTTATATCAATTCGCTTGCAAAAGCAATCGAGAAACGCGCGCGTAGGCAATGAAGGCAT
>CBDVDL010000276.1:0-3074 GCA_965372735.1 uncultured Alphaproteobacteria bacterium
GGCAGCGACATCCATCTCTACTGGCAAGCGTCTTCCAACGCGAGCAATTACTCTATCCGTCGTTCACTCGAACCGTTTGGCACCTTCACTGAAATCGGAACCGTCATCGCGGATTCACTGCATTTCGAGCATACGAACGGCGCCGGGTCAGACGTCCGCGCTTTCTACCGCGTCGTCGCCACCGATTAATACTGAGCGCATCCGCTTGCATTTGTCCAAATTCTTTCTTATTAAAGAGGCCACAGGCTCATCAATCCTGTGGCCTCTTTGCTTCCCGCCGAGGCAGATCCCCTGATCTGCCCGGAATGTCCGAAATTGCAATCCGCCTGAAAATTTCATAGCGGTGTTGTCCACCAGTACTGGTGGATTGCAGCCGACCCATGAGCTCGCCGAGCCGGGTTAGCGCTGCTTTCTTTTGGCTAAGCAATAAGGCTATCGCGCGTAACCCGGCCGGAATGAAAAAAACATTGGAGAACTATTTTGCTGCGGAAAATTCTTGTTCTTATTTTTGCACTATCCATCGCGGTGTCGAGTAGCTATGCCGCGTCGCCCCGTCCGGTTTGCGCCCGGCACGCGATGGTCGTCAGCGCCGAATCTCTGGCGACAAATGTCGGCTTGTCTGTTCTGAAGAGTGGAGGGAACGCGGTGGACGCTGCCGTCGCAACCGTGCTCGCGCTTGGCGTCACCGAAGGGTACAGTTCCGGATTAGGAGGAGGCTGCTTCATCCTGATTCGAATGGCGACGGGAGAAACCGTGGCGATTGATGGCCGCGAAACGGCTCCGATGAACGCGACGCGCGATATGTATATCCCGCGTGATTCTCTGGCGCCGACCGATTTATCCCAGACGGGAGTCTTGGCGGCGGGTGTTCCCGGAGAACTTGCCGCGCTTGATTTGGCGCTGAAGAAATTCGGTCGTTTACCTCTCACGGAAGTCATCAAAGGCGCAATCGCTCTCGCGGACACCGGCTTTCCGATTTCGCGGTTTTACTGGGAACGGCTCGAATATCACAAAGAAAAACTGAGCCGATTCCCCGGTACGCGCAGTGTCTTTTTCACCAGTGATACCACTGTCCTGCAATGGGGCGAGCGACTGATTCAAAAAGACCTCGCCGCAACGATGCGCGCGATTGAAAAAGCCGGAGTGGACACCTTTTACAGCGGCGCGATTCCGCAGATGATTGTGGACTATGTTGCTTCTGAAGGCGGTATCCTTACTTTGCAGGATTTCGAGAATTATCGCCCACACGCCCGCGAACCGGTTCACGGCGACTATCACGGTTACGAAATCCTGTCTATGCCTCCGCCGAGTTCCGGCGGCATTCACTTGGTCGAGATTCTGAATATCATCGAAGAAATCGGAATCGGTTACCTCGGTGCGGGAAGCGCCGAGGCGACTCATGCGATGGCGGAAGCGATGTCGCGAGCGTTCGCTGACCGCGCTGTCTATTTAGGCGATCCGGATTTCAGCGCGATTCCCATTGAAGGATTGACATCGAAAGCGTACGCGTCCGAGCTTCGCGCTGGAATACAGCGTTGGCAGCATGTGAATCCTCCAGGCGCAGGGATTCCTCCCGGCTGGATGCCGGACACCACCGACGGTCACACGACACACCTGTGCGTTTTGGATGAAGACGGCAATGCGGTTTCTCTAACGGCGACCATCAACACCGGTTTCGGCAGCGGCGTCGTCGTGCCCGGTGTGGGCATCATCTTGAATAATGAGATGGACGATTTCGTCACGAATCCCGGTATGCCGAATTATTTCGGTCTTATTGGAACCGAAGCCAACGAAATCAAACCCGGCAAACGCCCGCTTTCCTCGATGGCGCCGACGATTGTGCTACAAAACAACAAACCCTATCTCGTCGTCGGCAGTCCCGGCGGGCCGCGCATCATCACGACGGTTTTGCAGGTTATCGTGAATGTCGTTGACCATAACATGCACCTGCAGGAAGCCGTTGATTTCCCGCGAATGCATCATCAATGGATGCCGGATAGGCTCTTCTTGGAACGTGGTTTCCCTGTTGATGCGATTGCTGACCTTCAACGACGCGGCCATAAAATCGCTTGCGGCGGTTTATGGAGCGGCGCAACGGCTATCCTTTCCGACACCACAACAAACATGCTCTTCGGCTCCACCGACAGCCGCATGGAAGGAGCAGCCCTCGGCTATTAGTCTCCACCGAGGCAGATCCCCTGACCCCAAACCTCGCCGAGGCAGATCCCCTGACCCCAAACCCCGCCGAGGCAGATCCCCTGATCTGCCCGGAATGTTGATGACGCGTAATCGGATTTTTGGATAGAGCAATACTCTAAGTGAGATATGTAAGTCTCTCTTTTGTCTCTCTCTTAAGAAAAGTTTAAGAAAAAGACTTACATATGTCTCTTAAGAGAAGTGTTATTTATTTTTTCAATCCTGTAGCGCCGGACGGCAGTCCGCTTTTCCTGACGGCAGTCCGCAAACTCAGCGAGGTGTTTTCCATTCGTAAGGCGGCAGATCCACCAGCGCATCCGGGTTGAAGGTGGCGACCGAAACGCCATGAGTTACTTTGCGCTCGAGTATGTTGTTGTCGAGCAGGAAATACAAAAAATCAGTCATTTTCCTTTCGCTCCAGCCCGTTGAGCGTTGCAGCCACTTGACGTCCACGGGAAACTGTCCGGGACGGATTTCGACGCTGGTATCATCCTCACCCCGCACGCGGTAGTTGCCGAAGGCGACTTTGGAAATTACGATAAGCAGGGCCATGGACGGGCTGACCGGTTTATCCGCTTTGAAGAGATACGACTTAAAGAATTCGTTTGGACATCTGAAGAAATATTCCATGCTGTGCTCCATTCGTGTTGAGTTATTCAGTTGTTATTACACAACATTTTGTGTTGATAATTGGTTATAATATACAAATAATCCTTGATATTGTCAAGTTCTTTTCGTATATTAGGGTCATGATTGGACGATATTGCATAATAAATAAATCGATTTTGAGTACGCATGCCGCGGCGGAAATGAATTCTTGTAGTGCCGTGCGGGTCTGTTGCCCAAATCGGTTGTATTGAGTCGGGGGAGGGGGATTG
>CBDVDL010000277.1:0-3063 GCA_965372735.1 uncultured Alphaproteobacteria bacterium
ATTAATCCAATCCGGTCCTTCAAACCACCAGTGCCCGAAAAGCTCTGTATCGAAGGGCGCGAAAATCGTCGGGAACTTCCCTTTTTCCTCACGGATAATTTGCCGAACGAGCCCGGCGAAGTGCGTGGCATTTTCATGGATACGGCCTTCAATCACTTCCGGGTTATACTCAAGCTTATCACCCAAATCCGCTTTCGGACTGGTCACCCTCCAATAACGATGTCCACCGGGAAAGTGTTTTTTATGGAAGTCCAGATAATTGCCATCACCGGGGTAGCCCCATTCACCCGACCAGACTTGCAGGCCGGTGCGGGGATCGCGCGGCAACGCGGCAACAGGCTGCGCCTCCGGCTGCTTTGCAGAAACCCAGTGGAGAGTATAGGGCGAATGATCCGTTCGCTCGGGTTTACCGGATGGTCGGCTTTCTTGATACTGATCCCAAATCCTCTGAAGCCCTTCGAATCTCGCCAGATAAACACCTATCGCTTTTCCACCTGACAGCAGATGTGAATCAATGACAAAGAAACGCAGTCCATAATGAGCAAGGAACTCTTCCAATCCTTTTCGCGGCACCACCGGAGCATTCGGCTCTAAAGGATTCGCCCAATTATAGCCCGGCCGGTAAGCGCATTCCGGCAGCCAAATTCCGACGGGGTCTTTCCCGAAATGACGGCGATAACTGGCGACACCTTGTTGGATTTGAGCATTCACGGCTGTGTCTCGCGACAGCAGAGGAAGATAACCATGTGTGGCGGCGCAGGTAATGACCTCGATATGTCCCGCATCCTGGAGCTTTTTGAAAGCGGCCACTAAATCCTGATTCCAGCGCTCGGTAAAATCGCGAGCGTTGTCGCGGTAGAATTTAACCCACATTTGCGCCAGTGAAGATAGATGCTCGTCTCCCCGCTGAGCGAACTGAGCGACGTTCAACTGAGCCGTTTCGATTTTCATTTCGAGGTAGTCCGTAAATTCCTCAACGAAAACCGGATCGGAAAGCTGCTCGCAGAGAACCGGTGTCAGCCCGAGCGTCAGTTTCGGGCGAATCCCGGCGGCTACCAATTCCTCCAGCATCCTCAGAATAGGAATGTAGCACTCGGTCGCCGCTTCACTGAGCCAATCCATCCCATGCGGCCATCGACCATGCGACAGCACATAGGGAAGGTGGGAATGAAGAATGAAAGTAAATGCTCCGTGTTTTGCCATGCGAACCTCTTATCAACTCCGACTCTAAGTCATCCAGTGTACGGCCAGTTCCTTCGCGTCAAGGATTTTAAAACGGAGAGTCCCTTCACGAGGAATTCTCTCCCGAAGAAAATCGCCTTCGAAAACCGCAACAGCGAACGAACATTCCTGTCCCGGTTCCAAACCGGCTTCGCGAAGAGGAATCGAAATCTCAGCAATTTCATCCAGCGCGCATCGTGTCTGAGATAAACGCTTCTTCGTCCCTTTTCGTTCCCTTTCAACACTAAGTGGCTTCTGGTCTTGCCCTTTTTCAAGCGCCCAGAAAAATCGTGCGCTTGTCTCACCGAAAAGTTCAACCATTAGCCGGAAGGATGTTTCACGATTTTGCCAGTCTCTATCCGAAAAATCAATACGCAAATGCAATGTTTCCTCATCGAATCCGTAGCAAAGTTGCCGGAGGATTCTTTCTGTTTGCCCCATGGTCGCGCCGAACTTCCGCGTATCGAGCGAAACGGCACCGATCCATTCATAGAAGGACGTCACCCGACCATCCAACACGGGCGTCATCTCAAACGACGGTTGAAGATTCACCGCAGGCAGAAGCGCGGCCGCAATCGGCGCATCGAGAATTGCAGGCGTCTCCAAATCCGCCGCCTTAAAAGCCTCTTTTAGGAATCCCCGAAAAAGTGCATCAAACGCTGGCTCGTATGGTGAATGAAACGGCTCGCCAAACCACCAGAACCAATCCGAACCTTCTGCGAAATACAGAGCTCGCCGGACGTCTTTATTTTCGAGCGCCTTTTCCTTTTCCAGCCGTTTTCTCATATTCCGAAGGAGATTCCACGCACGATTTTTTTCCGGATCACCAATCCAGATGTGGAAGTTTGAATCTATCCATGAGCCAGAATGTAGTTTTGAAATAACTGCTGGTTTCGTCACTCCCCCCAGATATTTCGAGAAGGTCGAAAGATGAAGTGCAGGCTCGTCTGCCATCGCTCGATACAAACCGTGCAGAAAAGTTTCTCCTCCGTCCGGAAAATATTCCCAGGGATTTTCGCCGTCCAGAATCACCGGTATGCAGCGATTTGCTCTGTCGCGAGTCAGTTTTTCAATATGGCGAAGGTTCCCCAGAAAATCCGAAACAGAATCCTCAGCGGGATTACGAGAATATTGAAAACCAATCGCGTCGGCAAGTTTCTTATCCCGAAAGAAAAGGGAAACATCGTTCGCGCTGCCGTGAAATTGAAAGGACTCGAAGGTATCGGACGGAGCGCGTTCCTTCATCTTCGAACGAAATAATATTTCCTCATCACTGGCTGCCCACTGAAAATCCGCATCGCTGATGTGATTCAAAGCCTCCGGTGAGACAGACCCTTCCGACGGCCAGATTCCGGACGGAGCTTTTCCAAAGTGCTTTTTGAAAACTTCCCGCGCCCACGTAAGTTGTCCTTTCGCATCGTCCGGATACTGAAAAGGAATTTGCGGAAGCGTCACTTTCGGTAAATCAACAGACGCCACCGCGCTATCGCAAAGCAACGGGAGAATCGGATGCGCGAACGGGGATGTGCATAGTTCAATGATGTCTGCTTCCCAAAGCCGCCGGTAAGTCGGTATCACATCACGAAGAAGTTTGCGATGCACATCCAACACTACATCCAAATCTTCGCTTGAATAGCCGCGTCCCTTTTGGAACAACTCGCGGACTTCGGGCAGTTTTCTTGCTGTAAATCCCAGCCAAGCCAAATGGAAAAGAACGGTTAAATCCCGAATGTCTCTATCAGAAAACTTTTTTTTGTTATCGCTATTCTCCTCGCGAAGCTCGTGCAACTGCGCATATCGCGGAATCGGATTGATGAGCGTTTCCCGATTAGCGGAGAAAAA
>CBDVDL010000278.1:0-3060 GCA_965372735.1 uncultured Alphaproteobacteria bacterium
CATCGGCATATTCCGCTATAGTAGCGTCCATGGAAAGGAGGTGACCGATTTCTCCAGTGCGTACAACTTCTGCCATATCGCCGCAGTCAGACGTGACAGGCACGACACCGCATCTCATAGCTTCCATATTGCCGAGCGACAGTCCTTCATTGATGGACGGAAGGAGAAAGACGCGGGCGCGACGATAAAACGGAGCAACATCATCCGTCGTTGTCCAGATAACCGAAGAACGAAGTCCCAGGCGAGTTAGAGCCGCGTCAAACTCATCATGCATCACTCCGTCACCCAGCCAGCAAAAACGAGTACCGGGGCGTCGCTTCAATATCTCAGCGAAAACCTCGAGAGTAAAAAGGGGGCGTTTGCGTTTGTTCAGTTGGGCAGATACGATGACATCAATATCGCGACGTTCATTTCCGGGATAAAAAATGTCCGGATCTATCGTGCTGTGGAGAAATACGATTCTCTCCATTGGGAAGTTGCGTTCTCTTAGAAAAGCGGCGGTTTTCTTTCCGGGAACGCAGATTTTCTCAGCTCTGTGAGCAGCTCTATTAGCGATGCGTTCAACCAGCTTTGGATTCTGGAGTCGTGACAGGTAGCGATTGTCTGTGATGATTGCATTATGAGCGAATCGGATTTCGGCTGAACCTCCGATAAAATGGAGATAGACGGGAAGCCTGCGCAGATGGCCAAGTGTGACGGCGAACATACCGTGGGGAACGACTCCATAGGCCATGACGAGCTGAGTGCGGGGATGAAAAATTTCTTTCGTTAGGAGTAGCAACCGCCCGCCAAGACGACCGAAATACTTCCAGAGACCGCAAGGCCATACCCATTTCAAACGTTCTTCGCTTGGGCCCTGCCGGTCGCTGACGACGACCACCTCAAGATCAGGTCTCGAGCGAAGAAGCGGAACAAGTTTGGCGTGAAAGAGATTATTATTGAGCGTGGTCGTAATGACGATGCGTAAAGACATTTTCTCTTCTGAAAGAATTCAGGTAAGTGTTACTCCGCTTGCGACGCTTCCCAGTCGCTTGAGATGCCTTTGAGTCTCTGCTGAAGCATCAGATACAGTGCTTTTGGATCTCTGACAAGATAACGATGCCAGAGACGTTTCGGTTCGTGCAGCATTCTATAGAGCCATTCGAATCCCGAGCGAGCCAACCAAGTGGGCGGTTCGGATTTCTTCCCGGCAATAACGTCAAAAGTATATCCGACTCCTATGGCGATTTTCACAGGCAATTGGTCACGGAATTTGTGAACCCATCGATCGCTCTTCGGGGCTCCAAATCCAACGAAGAGTATGTCAGGTTTCGTGAGGTTTATCTCCGCAAGTATTTCATCACTTTCTTTCGGATCAGCAAAAAACTGAAAAGAGGGAGAGCGGGCCGCTGCAATTTGCAAGCCGGGATAGTCATGGATGAGACGCTCGGCGGCAATCGGGGCAATTCCGGGAGCGGAACCAAGAATGTAGATTTTCCAGCCTTTCTTTGCGGATAGCTCACACATAGGTCGAACAAGCAGACGCCCCGTTACGTTTTCGCGTAACTTCACACCGAGGAGGCGGACACCCCGTTTGAGCCACATGCCATCGGGAATAGAAAGAGAGGAGGTATTGACGATTTTTCGATAGATTTCGTCCTCCTGAGCATGTATCAGACAGTCAATGTTCGGAACTGCCAAGTGATGGAATCCACCCTCCTCTATGAACTTCTCCACTGCCTCGAGAACTTCTGTTCGCGTGACATCATCGATTCTCACACCGATGATGTTATGCGATTGGATACGTGATGTGGTTGGTGAAGAAATCGCGTCAGCCATGTATTTTCCAATACTCCATATCGGTTTCGACCATCATTTGAATAAGTTTCTCGAACGAGACCTTGGGTGTCCATCCAAGTTTTTCTCGAGCTTTACTGGCATCTCCCAACAGATACTCCACTTCCGCCGGGCGAACGAGCGCGGGATCAATCACGACATAATCCTCGTAATTCAGATCCACGGCACTAAAAGCGGTTTTCAAGAGATCCCGGACCGAATGTGATTTCCCGGTGGCGATGACGTAGTCGTCGGGCGTATCCTGTTGAAGCATGAGCCACATGGCTTCCACATAATCTCCGGCGAATCCCCAATCGCGGTGCGCATCCAGATTTCCCATTTTCAGGGTTTTCTTTTGTCCGAGTTTGATGCGCGCGGCATATTCGGTGACTTTTCGCGTGACGAATTCCCGCCCGCGGCGAGGGGATTCGTGGTTGAAAAGAATGCCCGAACAGGCGAACATATTATAGGATTCGCGATAATTGATAGTAATCCAATGACCGTAAACTTTCGCGACGCCATAAGGACTTCGCGGATAAAAAGCGGTGTCTTCGGTCTGTGGGGACGTGCGTACTTTTCCGAACATCTCACTGGAAGATGCTTGATAGAACTTAATCGTTGGATCCACAGCTCGAATCGCTTCCAGCATGCGAGTCACACCCAACGCCGTAAATTCGCCGGTTAAAACGGGCTGCGTCCAGCTCGCGGGAACAAAAGATTGTGCAGCGAGGTTGTATATCTCACATGGTCGAGCTTGCAGCACAGCGCTGGTCAGAGAGTTCTGATCAAGTAAATCGGCAGGAATCAGCGTGATATCGTCCTGGATGTGATCGATTCGGTCCAGATTTGTCATGGACGAACGTCGGACAGTCGCATAAACATCATACCCTTTATTCATCAGGAATTCGGCAAGATAAGAACCGTCCTGACCGGTCACTCCAGTGATAAGAGCGGAGAGCTTCGCCATGGTATTCCACCTTTTTGATTGGGCTTTTGTACTTTAAATCTCAAGATACAAAATTCATGCGAGAAATTCAAGGTGTTAGACCTCTACTGCAGGAAGCCGTTTTTCAAGCGAAATCGCCAATTTGCTGAAATTGGAAAAGGAAAATCCACGTTCAGATAGGGTCAGTAGCAGGCAAATAATGCCCTTTGACTTGTTTTCTATGTTGAAATTGCTATTTTATAAAGATTGCATGGATGAGAAGGTTGCAAAGAAAAAGAGCATGAAAGTTTCCTGAGAGC
>CBDVDL010000279.1:0-3059 GCA_965372735.1 uncultured Alphaproteobacteria bacterium
GATGCTTTAGAGGCGGGCAATTTTTCTGTGATGGAGTTAAAACGAGGAATGCTGGAAGTCGCTCGCGGTCAGAAGCTGCCGTTCAAACCTGAGCCGGTGGCGACGTAAATGATTTTTCCGATGCCGGATAAGTTCTTTCTTGTCAGTGGAAGCGCGGAAGGTCCGACATTCTTGAACTCCTTTGACAACGCTCTCCTGGTGGCGGGTATCGGAAACACGAACCTTATCCGTATCAGTTCTATTCTTCCTCCCGGCGCTCGTGAAGTTCCTGCCATCACGTTGCCCTTTGGGAGCCTCGTGCCGACGGCTTACTCAAGCGAGAGCTGCGACGTCCCCGGAGATATTATTGCAGCGGCGGTGGCGGTCGGCCTGCCTCTTGAAGAAGACCAGCCGGGAGTGATTATGGAACATCACAGCTGCGGCTCTGCTGAAGATTGCGAAGAAGTCACCCGGCAATTGGTTCGTTCAGCTTTCGAGAACCGGGGAATTGCCCTGCAGGAAATTCGAAGTATTGCTGTGGAAACGAAAGTGGTTAAATTGGCGACTGCTTTTGCCGGCGTTGTTTTGTGGAAGTGAAGAGAGCCAAAGAGGTTCTCAGCAGGATACCTTTATTATTCTTAGAGTTATCGATTAATGGATTTGTGGTTCAACGAAGAATTTGTCCCCGGCCTGAGAGTCTCTTTCCGGGTTACACAGACCTTATATCAAGGCAAGAGTCGCTTTCAGAAGATTGATGTTATCGAAACGGAACGCTTCGGGCGTGTCCTACTCTTGGATGGACTTACCATGTTCTCCAGCAAGGATGAATTCGTGTATCACGAAATGATTGTGCATCCTCCTCTTTTGGCTCATCCCAATCCAAAGCGCGTGTGCGTCGTCGGAGGAGGAGATGGCGGAGTTATCCGGGAAATCCTGAAACACCCGGAAGTGGAATCCGTGGTTCTCTGTGAAATAGATGAAGAAGTCATCCGCGTCTGCAAGGAATTTTTTCCGGACATGGCGGCCTCGTTTTCGGATCCGAGAGTGACCATGCAGATTGGAGATGCCGCCGAATATATTCGCACTCAACAGAATGCGTTCGATGTCATTCTGGGTGATATGACAGACCCGGTTGGTCCTGCGGTCGTTCTGTTCGAAGAACCCTTCTACGTCTCAGTGAAAAAGGCGTTGAAACCGAAGGGAATCTTTGTTGCGCAGATCGAGAGCGTTTTTCTCTATGGAGATATCATTCCGAAAGTCACTCGCGCATTGAAGAAGAGCTTTCAGGACTGTCGTTTATATGGAGCGACGGTCCCCACCTATCCGACCGGCTATTGGAATTTCGTTTGGGCGTCCGATGATGTGAATCCCTTCGACGTGAATCAAGAACGGCAGCGCCGGATTTGCACCACCTGTCGCTATTATACTCCGGAACATCAGCGAGCTGCTTTTGTTCTGCCGGCTTTCGCAGCGGAACTGCAGGTTTGAGTGATTTTCTGAAAACAGCGGCGTATCTTGGAGCCTCTCAGGAATGCAAAGCCGCTCGCGTCGCTCTTTTTGGGTGTCCGTATGACGGAACGGCCAGTTATCGAGCGGGAGCGCGATTCGGGCCCGCGGCAATTCGGGAAGCATCGCAGGTTCTGGAAACCTACGATCCTCGAACGAAAATTGATCTGGACAATTGCGCTTTTTGCGATCTGGGGGATTTGGAAATTTCTCCGGGAGACAAAACAGCATCCCTCTCGCAAATCGAGACGGCCGCAAGGGATTTGTTGGCCGAAGGGAAAATTCCTGCCGCTTTAGGCGGCGAACATTTGATTTCTTTGCCGCTTGTGAAAGCGGCGCATGCTCTTTTTTCTGACATGGTGCTTGTCCAATTTGATGCGCATTTGGATTTAAAAGACAAGTACTTAGGTGATCGACTATCACATTCAACAGTCATCCGTCGTGTTGCGGACTTTCTACATCCGTCACGGATTTTGCAAGCAGGCACCCGGTCAGGTACATTAGAAGAATACGAGTTTTCCAGAAAGTGCCGGACTTTGGAGGCTAACGCTGAGGACATCCCTCGTTGGATTTCCAACCGGCCTGTTTACGTTACAGTGGACTTGGATGTGCTGGATCCGGCTGTTTTTCCGGGCACTGGAACGCCGGAACCAGGTGGTGTAAGTTACGGAATATTAGAAGATTGGCTTCTCTCACTGAATGGACAGAATATCATCGGCTGTGATGTAGTCGAACTGGCCCCACATTGGGATCCTACCCAAGTTTCGTCTATTGTTGCCGCCAAAGTCGTGCGTACACTTATGAGTCTTACGGCAGTCTGTTGAGTCGGGTGCTGTAATCTTATATACAAACTATTGTTTTATTATTAACATAGGGTTTTTCAAAGCATTTGCTGAGAGGCAAGAATCCGCAAGGCCGCGTCTGATAACCTTTCCCAGGTATTGCTGATTTTAGACTTAAGTGAAAAAATTTAAACTTTTTACTTGACAAATTCTTTTTCATTCGTTATATTTCAAAATCTTTATAGGGTATAAACTTTCAGGAACTTAAGAGCAAGAACGCACCTCAAGGCTGGCTCACAACCGTTTTGTGGTTGCGACAAGTGTGTTCGAAAAAGTTCAAATGTCAGCGGGGAAAATCGGAAGTCGCCTAAGGTGGCGTCTGTTCCTATTTGTTTTTTAACTAAATAACGGGATTACACGAAGATGAATTCATTACCCTCTTTATCGCCAGGAATCGGGCAGAAACTGCTTAACCTGTTGGGAAAACACAGCACCGTAGGAAATCCCGTAGGGCATGGACGGAAGGTTCTCAGCCCACGATCAGTCGAATTTATAAAATTATCACATAGCGAGGAGAGCTTCAAGATGAAATCCAAGGCTCTTTTTCATGTTTTTGCACTCGGCGTGTTCCTGGCTTGTCTTTTTGGCGGGTCTGTAGCTCTTGCCGAGATCGGTATCAAGATCGATACCACTGGTGTCATTGAGTGCATAGACGATACCACGGGAGGTGGAGGCGACGGTATCATCAACGGCGCCACCGATAGTCTGAGGATACACTTCCGTGCGGCTTAT
>CBDVDL010000280.1:0-3057 GCA_965372735.1 uncultured Alphaproteobacteria bacterium
CAGTCTCGATGTTAAAAAGGTGGAAGCCATCGCTGAAGGATTGACACGAGCTTGTCGAGCAAGCGGCGTCAGTCTTATCGGAGGCGAGACCGCTGAGATGCCAGACCTGTATCGGAAGTCAGACTTCGATCTTGCAGGAACGATTGTCGGTTGGGTGGGGGAAGATGCGATTATCGATGGAAGTCGTGTGAAGGTCGGAGACATACTGCTCGGATTGCCTTCGAACGGTTTACATACGAATGGCTACAGTCTGGTACGGAAGATTTTCGCGGGTCAGCTTGAAACGAAAGAATTGAGTCAAACGGATTCAGTGTTGGGTGAATCAGCGGCGGATGCATTGTTGAAGCCTCATCGCTCTTACCTCGAACTTGTCCGGCAGTTTTTGGAGCAGGATTTCCTCCATGCCATGGCTCATATCACGGGCGGCGGTATCATCGGAAATGTTTCGCGTGTTCTTCCGAAGGGATTGCACGCAGAGATTGACTGGAATTCGTGGCCACGGTTGCCTATCTTTGAAAAAGTTGCGTCACAAGGAAAAGTATCGGAAGAAGAGATGCGCCGCGTTTTCAATTTAGGCATCGGCTATGTTCTGGTGATACGTCCGGATGCAGAAAAAACAGTGATGGAGCAATTGCTTGCTCAGGATGAAAAAGCTTTCTCCTTTGGTCGGGTGGTCGCGTGATTTTTATCGGCGCTATTATCATCAGCTACTGCATCGGAGCGATCCCGACTGGAATCGTTCTCTGTCGCATTCTCAAAGGAACCGACCCGCGAAAAATCGGCTCCAAGAGTATGGGAGCGACGAATGTTGCGCGCGTGTTGGGGCACAAGTGGGGCGTGTTTGTACTCCTTATTGATATCCTGAAAGGCTACCTGCCGGTTGCGTTTCTTGCGCCTGCCATGTTTGCGCCGGGACAGCTTGAACTCGGAATGGTGCTAATCGGCGCAGCGGCGGTTATCGGGCATGTATGGACAATCTTCGCCGGCTTCCGCGGCGGCAAAGGTGTAGGAACAGCTACAGGCGTGCTAATGGCTCTGGATTGGTCGAGCGTCTTGATTTGTTTGGGAATCTGGCTCGTGATTTTTATCGCTTTTCGAATTGTTTCGATTGCGTCGATGGGCGCAGCGATTGCTTTCCCCATGCTGGTCTGGCTTTCAGGCGGGCGCTCAATAGAGCTGAAAATCGCGAGCATCGTCTTCGCTCTTTTTCTGATTTATACTCATCGAACTAATATCGCTCGGCTTTTTGCGGGAAACGAATTCTCGCCATTTGACAGAGAGACTAAATGAATATCGCTTGCTTAGGCGCAGGGAATTGGGGAACGACGCTGGCAATTCTGCTTGCGGAAAAACAGCTCTCCGTTCGTCTCTGGGAATACCGCAAAGACTTGGCGGAAGAGCTCGCAAAGCATCGCGAAAATCGTCTCTATCTTCCCGGTGTGCGTTTGCCGGATTCTATCACGGTAACGCATCGATTGGACGAGGCTCTCCAAGACGCCGACATGATTCTCCTTGTAGTTCCTTGTCAGGTGGCGCGTTCTGTCTGCCGTCAGGTCGCGGCGCATCCCCTGCATGCGCGTTTCCTTGTCAGTGCGGTGAAAGGAATCGAGCTGAAATCCTTAAAGCGCGTTTCGCAGATTGTCACGGAAGAATTACCTGCTGAAATAAGTTATGGTGTTTTATCTGGCCCCAGCCTTGCGAACGAAGTGGCGCAAAAACTCCCTGCTTCTGTCGTCATTGCTTCGCAGCGTCTCGAAAATGCGCGGGAGATGCAGGAAATATTCTTCACCGCATATTTTCGCGTTTATGCCAGCGAAGATGTGGTGGGAGTTGAGCTGGCCGGAGCCTTGAAAAATATCATCGCTCTGGCCGCCGGAATTTGTGACGGTCTGGAACTCGGAATGAACACGAAAGGAGCGTTGATTACTCGTGGCTTGGTTGAAATCGCCAAGTTGGGAGAAACTCTTGGTGGGAAGCGCGTCACTTTTGCGGGTCTTTCAGGCATGGGAGATTTAATCACAACCTGCACCAGTCCTCTTAGCCGAAATCACCGCGTTGGTGAGGCGCTGGCAAAAGGTCGGAAATTGGACGAGATTCTGGATGAAATGGTGATGATTGCCGAGGGAGTTCCGACAGCGCAAGCAGCTCTCGAATTAGCTCAGCGCCACGGCATTGCAATGCCGATTACGAAAGCAATTTGTCAGGTTCTTTTTGAAGGAAAAGCGCCGCGTCAAGCCGTCGAAGAGCTGATGCTGCGCAAATTAAAAGTGGAAGACTAACAATCAGGATGTAATGTATGCAAACCATGATTTCTGAAATTGCAGCCCATGATGGTGAAACCGTCACACTTAAGGGCTGGCTTTATAACGCGCGCTCCGGCGGAAAAATTCGCTTTTTATTGCTGCGCGACGGGACCGGAACGATTCAGTGCGTGGCATCACGTGCGGATGTCGGCGAGGAGACTTTCGAATTAATTAACACGCTCACCCAGGAATCCTCCATCATTGTCACCGGAGTGGCAAGAGCGGACAAACGTGCTCCGGGCGGTTTTGAATTGGACGTGAAACACCTTGAATTAATCGGACGCGCGGATGACTATCCGATTTCGCTCAAGGAGCATGGGACGGCATTCCTGATGGAGAATCGGCATCTATGGGTTCGCAGTCGCCGGCAAGTTGCCATCCTACGCCTGCGGCACGAAATCATTCGGTCGATACGGGATTTCTTCGATAACCGAGGATTCACGTTGTACGATACGCCGATTTTCACACCGTCTGCGTGTGAGGGCACGTCAACGCTTTTCGAAACCGAGTATTTCGGTGAAAAAGCCTATCTGGCTCAATCCGGTCAACTCTACGCCGAGTCTGGAGCGATGGCGCTGGGAAAAGTCTATTGTTTTGGCCCGACATTCCGCGCGGAAAAAAGCAAAACGCGCCGCCACCTGATTGAATTCTGGATGGTAGAACCCGAAGTGGCCTATCTTGATTTGGAAGGAGATATGGAGCTCGCGGAAGATTGCATTTCGTATATCGTCGAGCGCGTGCTTGAAAAGCGACA
>CBDVDL010000281.1:0-3041 GCA_965372735.1 uncultured Alphaproteobacteria bacterium
CGAAGCTGATAAGGATTCCGTTCATTCGGTTTTTGTATTCTTTAGTGTCGTTTTCTTTCCCCAGAAATTCCAAAGGAAAATTCCGGCCAGAAACAACAGGGTGGAGACGATGCGTGAAAAAGTGATGCGAAGGGGGCCGATAAATCCGGCGACCATTTCCGGTTCATACCAACGCAGTCCTTCCACCCAAAACCGCGCGATGCCGTAGGTAATCAGGAAGAGCGCGAAGGTTCGCCCTTGCGCGTGCGTGCGCTTGTCATAGCTCAGGAGAATGACAAAGATGATGACCATGAACGCTAAGTCATAGAGTTGAGTCGGGTGGATGTGCGTGTGAGGGTAGATGCAACCGGCGAGGCTTTCATCCGAAAAGATGCATCCCCACGGAAGATTCGTCGGTGTGCCGAAACAGCAGCCGTTCAGGAAACAACCCATTCTTCCAATCGCAATGCCGATGGCGAGCGACGGTACCAGAATGTCCAAGACTAACGGTAGCGACAGCTTTTTCTTACGCGCGAAGATGAATGCCGTCAGCACACCTCCGATGACGCCGCCTAAAAGCACAAGCCCGGAGATGCCGATGGTACCGTTGTGTTGAATCGGGGAGATGATGTCCCACGGGTGCTCCGCGAATTCGTCCCAATGCAGCACGACATAGGTCAACCGGGCGCATGTTAGAGAAAAAATTAAAATCAAGAATGAGATATCGAGCGCAAAGTTTTTGCTCATTCCGGCGACTCGCGCTCGTCTGTCTGCTAAGAAAATAGCCACGATGAACGCCGTCGTCATCATGACGCCGTAGCTGTGAATGGTCAGAGGGCCGAGGTGAAACAGCGTGGGGTGCATCAGCTTTTTTCCTTGCTGTCTTTTCCTGCGATGACGATAACGAACTCGCCGAGGATTTTCTCGCGGCTCGCAAAGTTTTCGATGACATCCGTCAGTTTTCCGCGCACGATTTCTTCATGGAGTTTCGTCAGTTCCCGCGCTACAGCGACGGAGCGGTTGCCCAGATATTCGTGAAGCTGCTCGAGAGTTTTCATAAGGCGATGCGGGCTTTCATAGAGGAGAATCGTGCGGGGTTCATCGGCAAGCGATTTCAACCGGGTTTGGCGTCCTTTTTTATGCGGCAGGAAACCTTCGAAGACGAAGCGGGACGTCGGCAAGCCCGAAAGTATGAGCGCTTGCACGAAAGCCGCCGGGCCGGGGACAGCATGAACCGGCACATCTATGCCAAGCGCTCGGCGGCAAAGCTCGGCTCCGGGGTCGGAAATTCCGGGAGTTCCCGCGTCGGAAACGAGAGCGATTCGCGCTTCTTCCTGTAGCTTTTGCAACACCTGCGGCAAGCGCGCTTTCAGGTTGTGCACTCCATACGACAGGAGTTTCGCTTCAATGCCAAAGCGCCGGAGAAGTATTTGTGTGCGGCGCGTGTCTTCACAGAGCAGGATATCCGCGGTCTGCAAAATCGCAATAGCCCGGTGAGAAACATCGGCAAGATTTCCTATCGGGGTCGCGACCAGCGTCAAGCCGACCGGGCAGGAAATCTCTTCGCGTTCTTTATTCACCACTCGGGCGACTCCAGATGTTCGGTTGAGTAGGGTTCGCTTGCCCACGCTACCGGAATAGGCTGCCGTTTGAACGAATTACGAACAATTAAATCGCGCACTTTCGTTATTAACTCCGGAGCGAATTCTTCTTTCAAGAGCTCGGCGCGTGACGCTTTTTCGTCCACTATACGCACGAGGAGACGGTCAACTTCTTCATAGGAGAGACCTAATTCTTCTTCGTCGGTTTGTCCCGGCCACAAGTCGGCGGTGGGCTTTTTTTTCTGGATGGATTCCGGAATCTTCAGGTATTCAGCCATGCGCCGGACTTCGGTTTTGTAGAGATTCCCCAGAGGATTCAGGGAGCAGGCGTTATCTCCGAAAAGCGTCGTGTAGCCTAAGAGCGCTTCGGTTTTATTCCCGGTGCCCAGTACGAGCGCATCCGCGTGAGCGCAGTCGAAGAGAATCATCATTCGCGCGCGCGCCATGACATTCCCGCGCCGCACAGCGTTCATATCGGGAACGCTGTCGATGTAAGGATCCACGATGGGGGAGATGTCGATAACGCTTAGAGAGATGTCGAACGCATCGGCGGTTTCGCGGGCGTCATCGAGGCTCTCGGATGCGCTGGTTTTATAGGGCAGGTAGTAGGCTCGAATATTCTTCGGGCCAATCGCTTCGGCTGCCAGCGCCGCCGCCACTGCGGAATCGATACCTCCTGAAAGTCCGACGACGAGCTTTTGACGTCCGGCGCTTTTCAGTCTTTCTTGAATGAAGTCGCTAAGATACCCCACAGTATCTCCACTATGAAACACTGAAGCGGTCAACATCCTGTTCGGCGCGTTCGCGTCCGCAAACCGGGCAAATTTCCGGATGTTCGCAGAGTTGTTCGATGCTCTTGCGCAGAATGTCGAAGGTCTTATCTAATTCGGCAAGCGAGAAATTCAGCGGTGGGCGGAAGCGCAGGGTTTGATCACCGCATCCCAAGATAGCGACCTCGTTTTCATAGAGAACATGGCGCAATTGATCGCGCATTGTTCCATCGGGAAGGTCGAAGGCGCACATGAGTCCCCGCCCGCGAGCGTTGGAGATAAAATTTGGATATTCTTCCTGCAACTCCTGTAGCTTGGCAAGCAGCTTCTCTCCGACTTTCGCGGCGTTCTCGATAAGTTTTTCTTCCACGATGATCTGGATGTAATGGTAGGAGCGGAACATATCGGTGAGATTTCCGCCCCAAGTCGAATTGATGCGGCTTGAAATGCGGAAGACATTATCCTCGATGTCATCGATTTTCGGACCGGCCGCAAAACCGCAGACTTGGGATTTTTTTCCGAAACAGAACATATCCGGCTCAAAATCAAGATGCTCGAAATACCACCATTTGCCTGTCAGACCAAAGCCGGTTTGTATTTCGTCAAAGATGAACATCGCTTCATTTTCATCGGCCAACGTTTTAAGAGCGCGGAGGAATTCCGATCGGAAATGTTTATCGCCGCCTTCCCC
>CBDVDL010000282.1:0-3032 GCA_965372735.1 uncultured Alphaproteobacteria bacterium
GTCTATTCCAAGCCGGGACGCGATCCGCGGTTTCATACATTGACCGTGGTTTTTATCGCAGAGCCGGAAGGAGAACTTCGCGCCGGCGATGACGCGTCGGAAGCGCAATGGTTCCGGCTTAGCGATTTACCGACACCCATCGCTTTTGATCACGCCGAAATTATCGCCGACGCGCTCAAAGCGGGTCGAATTCAATAATCCTTTCATTTATTCCTACCGATTAGTTCTCACCTTTCATTTGCGTTAATGCGAGTAAAAACGCATATTGTACTTCTGACCGACTTGCAGAAAAACTCGCCGAGCCGGGTTCAGCGCTCTCTACCTTATCCCTGCGTGAGGACGTTATCGCGCGTAACCCGGCCGGAATACTCAACCCTTGGAATTTCTTATGCGATTCAGGCAAATACGAGCGATTTATACAAAAGAGATGCGTGATATTCTTCGGGATAGGCGCACTCTTTTTGTGATGATTATCCTTCCGATTCTCCTCTATCCATTGCTGATGATCGGGGTGCTGCAGCTCTCCGTTTTACAGGCGAGAAAGCTTCAGAAAGAACCGGCGAAGGTCGTGCTTGTCGGAGAACGCGCACCGGTTGATATTCATGTAGCGCTCGACTCGTCTCAGACGATTGAACTGACATCCGTTTTGAATTGGCAGCAGGCGTTGAGTGATGGAGAACTGCACGCCGCCGTCGAAATTCCTCCGGGTTTCGCAGATAGCATCGAAGCGAAACACGGGACGTTCCTGACCATTCACTACAACGCGGCTAAAGAACGTTCGCAGGAAGCGAAAACGAAAATCGAGTACGCGCTCGAGCACTATCAGGAATCGATTGTCACGAAACGTTTTGAAGCATTGGCGGTCGATACATCGCTGCTTCATCCCTTTGCGATGCGGCTCGAAAATGTTGCGACCAGCGAGGAGATGTCGGGATTTTTTCTCGGGAAATTCTTAGGCTATATTCTGATAATCATGGCGATGTTAGGCGCGTTTTATCCGGCGATTGATTTGACTGCCGGAGAAAAAGAGCGCGGCACCATGGAGACGTTGCTCGTGTCCCCCGCGGGGCGCGGCGAAATTGTCTATGGCAAATTCTTCGCGATTCTCTCCGTTTCGATTGTAACGACACTTCTGAATCTTGGGTCGATGGGCGTGACGTTTTCGTGGGGCATGCAGCAAATCGCGCCGGGGATGGGCTCGGAATCTCTCGGATTTGGCATCACCGCAGCAGCGCTGGCGTCGATTGCTCTGATTTTGCTTCCCATGGCTGTTTTCTTCAGTGCGATTTGCATGGCTGTCGCGACACCGGCGCGCAGCTATAAAGAAGGGCAGAATCTGTTGACACCGCTCTATATGGTTGTGATTCTGCCGGCGATTGTTTCTGTTTTGCCGGGAGTGGAAATCTCACCGACGCTTGCGGTTATCCCCATCGTGAATGTCTCTCTCTTAACCAAAGAGTTTTTGGTGGGGCATTATCCGCTTGTGGAAATAGCGTTGACTTTTTTATCGTCCTGTTTAATTGCTGTTATGGCGCTGAGCTGGGCGGTTCAACAGTTTCGCAGCGAAACCGTGCTGTTCCGGCATGCCGAAGATATTCGCTGGTCTCCTTTTCGCAGGCCGATTGTCCCGAGAACTTTTCCCAGCAGCGCGGGAGCTCTCTTTCTCTTTTTCGTCGTTCTAATTCTGGTATTTTTCGTCGGAGGAAAATGGCAGAGCGCAAATCTTCTTCCAGGACTTTTCAAGACGGAAGTGTTGCTGATTCTCCTGCCACCGATTATAGTGCTTGTATGGGGACGGTATGATATACGTCGCGCGTTGGGTCTTGTCAAACCTGCTCTATCTGTCTGGATTCCGACAATCGTTTTCATGCTCGGCGGATGGTTTTTGGCTGTGGAAATGGCCGCGCTGCAGAATCTAATCTTTCCCTATCCAGAGGAATTTCAATCCTTTTTTGAGGGATTGTTTAAGCAATTGAACAGCTTGCCGCTGTTGCAGGCGATAGCCGTCATTGCGTTCCTTCCCGCGATTTGCGAAGAAGTACTTTGCAGGGGTTTTCTGCTGCGGGCATGGCTCCCTCGGTTAGGAAAAACACGCGCGATTATCGCGGTCGCGATTGTTTTCGGTGTACTTCATCTGGATCCCTATCGTCTGCTTACAACGGCATTCTTAGGCTTTTTATTGACGGTTTTAGCTGTGGAAACGGGTTCGATTTTCCCGGCGATTCTCGGGCATGCTCTAATTAATGGAAGTACGTTTTTCATCCTGCGGCAGGAAGATATTCTGGGCGGTTCAGTAGGGTTATCGTTGGAAGAAGAGCTTTTGCCATGGTATCTTGTTGTGGCTGCGTTGTTGCTCTTCACCTTGGGCTGGTGGTGGCTTAAAAAGGTGACCGGAGCGGACAAACAAATCGCTGAGCCGGATTAAGCTTGCGCAACCCGGCCGGAATTCTAAAAAGGAAATAGTTCGGAGGATGTGTTTACTTCGCGCGGCGGAAATCGTGAAAAGTCCAACCCCACAGACCGACCAGCGCCGCAAGCGCGCCGAAAATCGCGTAGATTTTCGGCATCGAAATCCATTCGGCGACGATGCCGGTCAGCGTGGTGCTTAGAGCCGTCAGGCCGACAACAGCTAAATTAATCATGCTGAAAATTCGGCCCTGCATTCGCGGCTCCACGGTTTCCTGAATCAGCGTGGTGCGTGGGATGACAATGAAGGGGATGAAGAGGGAGTGTATGAAGATAACGATGAAGGTTGTCCAGAGTTTGGTTGTCCACATCAGCGGGATATAGGTCAGCCCGTCGATAATCATCGCGACGAGTATCGTGCGGCCTTTCGGAAGTCGTTTACCGTAACGGTGTATAAAGATGCTCCCGATAATGACTCCTGAAGCGAATGCCACTTCGATAACCGCCATACCTCCGGGACCGTGATGAAGATAATCGCGCACAAAAATAGGAAGACCGACGATGGACGGTCCCATGATAAATGTGTTGTCAACTGCGGTGATTAAAAGGAGCCCGCGCAGACGACC
>CBDVDL010000283.1:0-2985 GCA_965372735.1 uncultured Alphaproteobacteria bacterium
CTGCTTTTACAGTGGCGAGAACTTGTGGGCGAACTGCAGAAACTCCTCCGACTACTTTCGGAATTAACCGGCGAAGATTCGATATCGCGGGAACTCCTACTTGAATTGCGCAGCTCACTGGAAAGGTTATCAGAGACAGAAAAGGCTCTCCAGCGGATTTTCGATGCTACCAATGACGAGTGGGTTTACTGGGTTCAGACTCACACGGGTAATCGAGGGCGCACCGTATCATTGCATGGCCGCCCCATCTTGATAGGGCCAATTTTGGAAAACAACTTTTGGCCGCTGGTGGATACGGCTGTTGTAACATCGGCGACTCTGGCAACCGACGGGACGTTTGAGCATTGCAAAGCAAGTCTCGGGCTTGGGGATGTTCCTGAGGAACGACTGTCGGAAACAAGGCTGCCGAGTCCCTTCAATCTAAAAGAGCAGATGAGATTATTTGTTCCGGTTTATTTTCCGAATCCGCGAGGACAATCGGACGCGTGGACATCACATATCGGGAAGTTGGTTACAGAAATCATACGGCGACAGCGTCGAGGAACGCTCGTCCTGACGACGTCTCTGAAACTTCTTGATCATTTGGCCACCGAACTTACTCCCATCGCGAAATCAGAGCAACGAACGCTCCTCGCACAGGGACGAGATGGAGCACCGGCGAAACTCTTAGAAGAATTCCGCAAGCGAAAGGATGCGATTCTCCTCGGCGCCGCGAATTTCTGGGAAGGGGTGGATGTGGTAGGCGAAGCGTTGCAGATTCTTATTGTCACGAGACTGCCGTTTGATGTTCCCTCGGAGCCGTGGATCGCGTCTCGCCTCGATAAATTCTCTGATGCAGGTATCGATGCTTTTCAAAAACTCAGCCTTCCGGAAGCTGTCCTGCGACTTCGTCAGGGTCTCGGGCGTTTGATTCGTCATCGCCATGATAGAGGGATTGCGATTATTACCGATTCGCGGATTTTCACAACGCGCTTTGGAGCGCTGATACGTTCGGAATTGCCCGTCGAAGCAATCGCGGTAACTTCTCCCGATGACCTTTGGCGAATGTGTGACGAATTCTTTCCGGAAACTTCTTAAAGATTGTCAGAATCATCATCGGAACTTTCATACAATGAAACAACAAACAGGTGAATCAAGCGATGTTAAAAGATGAACGCGTCTCTTTCTCGGGGATTGATCATATCGGAATCGCTGTAATAAATCTGGAGAAGGCAATCGACGTATGGCAGGATATTCTTTCTATTCCTCTAAGCGGAATTGAGGAAGTCCCCAGTCAACAAGTCAGAGTGGCTGTTTTCAAGGTCGGCGATTCTCGAATTGAATTGGTCGAGGCGACTTCACCGGATTCACCGATTGCAAAATTCATCGCCAAAAGGGGAGAGGGAGTTCATCATATTGCTCTGCGCACGCAAGAATGCAGCACTGTGCTTCAGACTCTGCATGGCAAAGGAGTCGCGTTGATTGACAAAACGGCGCGCACAGGAGCCGGAAATTCGCGTATCGGATTCGTTCATCCAAAATCTCTTGGGGGAGTGCTTCTGGAAATCATAGAGCGATAATCGGTTTCCTTCAATCGAATTTCTCATTATTTTATACTATCAGAAAGGAATGTAATCATGGTCAAGAAAAATTGGGGCTTTGCGACCTTAGCCGTCCACGGTTCGGGAGGTGTCTGTCCTCATACTGGCGCTGTTTCGATGCCGATTTACCAAAGTTCGACATTCGCATTCAAATCCGCTGAACAGGGGGAGAAACTTTTTACCGGCGAAGAAACAGGCTATATCTATTCGCGCATTTCCAACCCGACGATTGATGCTTTGCAAAAAGAAATGGCTTTCTTGGAGAAGGGAGATGGCGCGCTGGCATTCGCTTCGGGAATGGCTGCATCAACAGCAACCGTTTTGGGATTTTGTGAATCGGGTGACAGCGTCCTTTGCTCCCGAGTGGTCTATGGCGGGACGTATGCTTTGTTTGCGCATATCCTGCCAAAGTTGGGCATTGAACCGATTTTCATTGATGGCACTGACCTCGACCATATCGAAAACGCGATAAAACCCAACACAAAGCTCCTGTTTGTTGAAACCCCCGCGAATCCCACATTGGATATCGTGGATATCGAAGCGTGCGCTGCCCTTGCAAAACGTCATAACATCGCCTTAGCCGTTGATAACACATTTGCCACACCTTACTATCAACAACCCTTAACGATGGGTGCTGACCTCGTTATGCACAGCGCAACGAAATATATCGGTGGACACGGAGATACCGTTGCCGGGTTGATTATCTCAAATAGGGAAATCATCGCGAGAATTCATGAAGGCGTCATGATCGATATGGGCGGCGTTATCAGTCCCTTTAATGCGTGGCTCTTGCTTCGCGGATTGAAAACATTGCCAATTCGAATGGATCGGCATTCATCCAGCGCGATGCAGATTGCAAAATTTTTGAGCTTCCATCCCAAAGTCGAAAAAGTGTACTATCCGGGACTGCCGATTCATCCTCAACATGAGCTGGCGAAGAAGCAGATGAAGAATTTCGGCGGAATGATTAGTTTCGATTTGAAAGCGGATCTGGAACAAATTCGCCGCTTTCAGGATGCACTCGAACTATGTACCATCGCCGTTTCCCTGGGTGATTGCGATACTCTCGTTTGCCATCCGGCATCCACGACGCATTCGACGTATACTCCTGAGGAACGCAAGGATGCGCGCATTAACGAGAAGCTCGTTCGCATTTCTGTCGGAGTGGAAGATCCGCAAGACATCATTGATGATTTGCAGCTGGGTTTGAAGAAGATGTAGCTGTCAATGAATCGTCTGCGGGAAAAACTCAATGCGCTGCCCAAGAGTCCGGGCGTCTATCTTTTTCTGGATAAATCAGGAAAGGTGATTTACATCGGAAAAGCTCGGGCGCTGCGGCATCGTGTGCGCTCCTATTTTCAGCGAAATCATGATGGCCGTTATCAATTCGACGCTTTGGTTTCGC
>CBDVDL010000284.1:0-2963 GCA_965372735.1 uncultured Alphaproteobacteria bacterium
TTACCGCTTTCATCGACCCGAACGCTGCCGACGAGCCCATCCCGAAACCAGCCGCGCAACGCCCCAGCGACGATAAAAAGTAAGATACTCAGCGCCGTCTCTTCCTTGCTGCGGATACTGTTATTCAAATAGGAAACCATGTTCTTGGCAAACCCATCGGACCGGATGCCGCCGCTCGAATGTTGTCCCTGCTTTCAGGGCAGCGCCATCAAGTGATAACAGGCTTCGCGCTGGCGGAAGAGCCGTCGGGAAAAATAATCACCTTCAGCGATGAAACCGACGTGTTCTTTCACACCTTATCGAAAAAGGACATCCGTGATTATCTGAACTCGAAGGAGTGGATGGGAAAAGCGGGGGCGTATGCGATTCAGGGGAAGGGAAGCGCTCTTATTGTAAAGATTGAAGGGAGTTTTTCGAATGTCGTCGGACTTCCACTGGAACTCTTGGAAGACTGCCTCCGGAAAAACTGGGGAGATTGCCGGTTTTTGTAGAGATTTGCGCGATGCGCGGGTTTCTTCCGGATTGACTCTCGAAGCGGTCGCCGAGAAAATTCACAGTCCTGCGAAAACACTTGAAGCGCTGGAAAACGGTCGCTGGGGAGAGATTGAAGCTCCCTATCTGAAACGGTATCTCTGTGATTACGCCGAAGCCGTTGGTTTGAATGCGGATGATGTGCTGCTTAGGTTCCGGAAGCTTGGCGAACGTCAATCAGAGCGTGGCGGCGCGATGTTCGATGACACAGCCGAATTGCTTCCCAAGCCGGAGGCGGTCGGAGCGACGCGAACGAAAATCATGCTCGGATGGCTGGCGGCAAGTCGCCGCGTAACGCTGATTCTGTTCATCGCACTTATGGCGGTTTTTCTGATGGTCTTGTTCTCCGTCCGACGCTCTCCCACAGAATCCATTGCCGAAGCGCCTTTTGATAAAGCCTTGCGCCATGCTCGAAATGTCTCTCACGGACCGATTGAGTTTATCGCTCTGGAATCAGAACAAACGGCGCGGAGAAAAAACACATTCGATCTCATCGCAACCGGCCCTTGTCTTGTGCGAGTTGAGCAGAGTGATAAAACGGAATATCGGCGTCGCCTTCAACCGTTTGACACACTGCGTATCTCGGTTGAAAAACGCCTTTTTCTAATCGTAGAGCCCGCGATGCAAGCCGGGCTTTTTCTTTTGGGGAAAGTGGTACAGCCCACGAGCTCAGAAACAGCAAGTCGTGATACGTTTGATGTAACCGTGCAGCGTTGGTGATTGGCATCTACCAATCCCCAAATTTTTCCTGCACGCAGAAAAGTTTCCTATGGGGCGAAATTCATTGACTTTGGCGAGAAATATTCCTATCTTTAGAGATTGAAATAACTCCAAGAACGATAATGTTTTTCCTTATTTTAGTCCTTGTTTCTTTAATTGTATATTGGATATTGGAGTTCCGCGCTCATCAGCGACGGGTCTATTCCATTCCGATTAGAATTCATATCAACGGCACGCGAGGAAAATCATCAGTGACCCGCCTTGTTGCGGCAGGCTTGCGAGCCGGCGGCATTAAAACGATGGCGAAGACTACTGGGACACTCCCGCGTATTATCGACGAAAAGGGCTTGGAAATCTCGGTTGTCCGACCCCAGACTGCAAATATTATCGAGCAAATCAAAGTCATCCGGTATATGGCTCGCCGGAAACCTGAAGCCGTTGTGATGGAGTGCATGGCCGTGCAGCCGGAGTATCAGTGGATTAGCGAAAACCGATTTCTTCACTCGACGATTGGTTTGATTACGAATACGCGTCTCGACCATGTCCGGGAAATGGGTCCGACGATTGAGAATATTACCCGTTCGATTTGCAACACACTTCCGCGAGGGGGCGTGAGTTATACCAGCGAACGGAAAATGTATTGGCTGATGCAAAGACAAGCGCGCAAAATTGGATGCCAATTACATCAGATTGACCCATCACAAGTCACCGACGAAGAAATGAGAGGATTCGACCATATAGAACATGCGGATAATGTATCGTTAGCTCTGGCGACTTGCGACAAACTCGGCGTCCCTCGCGGAGTGGCTCTTGAAGGTATGTACCGCAGCCATCCCGATGTGGGAGCGCTGAGAGTCTTTCAGGTTGTTCAGGATGGCCGGGTTATCCATTTTGTCCATGCGATGGCGGCCAATGATCCGGAATCTACCATCGCTATCTGGGAGAAGACGAAAAGCCATATCAAAGATTTAGGCGTCGTGACGGTGTTACTTCACACACGCGCCGACCGCTACGATAGAGCGTTGCAGCTCTTGGAGATGATTGGACAGGACATGGCGGACGAACATCACTATCTTTTCTTAACCGGAGAAAAAACCGCCAGCGTTTTCGCCGCGTTGCCGCGCTATGGATTAAACCAGAAAAAGGCATTGAACTTGGCTAACGCGACACCGGAGCGGATTTATCATGAAGTCTTTGAGCGTGTCGCGTCCAAAGGAACTCTTTTCAGTATCGGCAACGTTGGCGCAGGGGGCTTACATATCGTTCAATATTTTCGAGAGCGGCGAACGGATATTTTGGAGGACGCAAAGGAAATTACATGATAGAACTTTCAATCGGTCTTGGAGTCGTATTCAGTTTGGTTTTTAATGAGGTTTTCGGAGCGGCGGCCGGCGGTATCGTGGTGCCCGGCTACATCGCCCTGCATCTCCATGAACCTTTGAGGCTTTTGGGAACATTTGCCGTTAGCTTCGTGACATTCCTGACCATCCGGCTTCTGTCTCGCTTCATCTTTATTTATGGCCGACGCCGTCTGGTGCTTGCGATTTTATTGGGATTCGTTTTCGGCTACCTCAGTCGGCAACTGATCTTTTATGAGATGTTTTCCATGGATGTCCGGCTGCAGGCTATCGGATTTATTATTCCGGGGCTGATTGCGAATTGGTTTGAACGGCAGGGAGTTGTGAAAACTCTCGCGGCGATGCTGATTGCGG
>CBDVDL010000285.1:0-2939 GCA_965372735.1 uncultured Alphaproteobacteria bacterium
GTCCGCGAATTTATCCCGGACTTTTTTTTGTGCTTGTAGAGCTGGGTAAGGGTCGTCCGCGCTGCGGCAGTAATAACGCTTTTTTGAATCGTCTCGTCAGACGCAAAAATAGTCGGTTGCGTTTTTTAACATCAAAATCAGTCAGCACAATTTTACCACCGGCAGTCTGGTCATGTCCGCCCGCACTACCGAGGCCTTCGGCAAGAAAAAGCGCGAGGCTTCCGGCGTTGGATTCCGGATCCGTTGACCTGAGAGAGAAATAGAGATTGTTCCGGTGGACGCCGAAGCTGAGCACCCAGATGATGCCTTCCAAGCGCAGAAGCGTTTCGGCGGTTTCAGGTATAATTTCCGGCGTGGGAACATTGCCCATCGGCAACACGAGAGCCTGGCCATAAATACGCGCGGACCGCACGGCTTTGCTGATAGCCGTAAAGAAACTGGCCGGACGTTTGGCGTTGAGAATCGTCGCCAACGCGGAATAGTCCATGAGCTGAAACAATTCAAGGTAAGCGGCTTTATCCGCCTCGGAAGACTCGCGTCCGAGTTCCATCGTCTCCGTGCGAATCGCATAGTGAAGAGCGCTGGCGAGCTTTCCGTTGACGCGCACTCCTGTGGCCGTGAGGTATTCCCAGAGAATTGTCGCAGTAGCGCCATAGCGCTGGCGGATGTCGCTGAATGGAAAAGATGAACGCTGGCTTTTCAGGGGAGGATGATGATCGATAACACCGAGGATATTATCTTTGGACAGCAGGCAGTTGTTTCCGAAAGCAGGCTGCGTATCCACGACGAGCAAAGCGTACGGAAAAGGTTCCTCTCCTCTGGGAGTCCCAATGTGCTTGAGCGGAATATTTAGAGTTTGAACCAGAGCTTTGTTTTCGGTGCGACCGAGAACACCGGCGTAGAGAAGAGTCGTCGGGATTTTGTGGTGTGCTAAAAGGTAGGAGAGCGCCCATGCGGTTGCCAGAGAATCGGGGTCTGGATTATCGTGAGAGATAATCGCAATGGATTCTTGGCCGCGGCAAAGTTGAACTAATTGTTCGACTTTTTTTTGAGTTTCAGATTTTCCCATGTGGAGCGAAACTACTCCAGTTCAATTCCTTGAATGACTTTAACGGCCATTTCAAATTTATTAAACGGCGGCATGATGTAGATTCCCTGCACCAGAGGTTTTGCGATTCGCAGGAATTCGCAGGCGATGTCGACGCCAACTGCCGCTCCGCGTTCCCCGGCTTGCTGCATGCGCTGGCGCACGTTATCGGGAATGGAGATGTCCGGGACTTCGTTGTGCAGAAACTCAGCGTGCTTGGCGCTTCTCAAAGGCAGAATCCCGAGGAAAATCGGCAGCTTAAACGGTTCGGCGCGCTTGATAAAATCCTCTAATGTTCGCAGATCGAAGAGGGGCTGCGTGAAGGCAAAAGACGCACCGGCTCCCACTTTTTTTTCCAGCCGCGACCATTCTTCTCGCATATCGACCGCCGTGGGATTGACCGCAACGCCCAGCAAAAAATCGGTGGGGTCCGCAAGTTTCCTTCCGATTAAATCCACACCTTCGTTCAAGCGAGTGATAAGGTGCGAAAGCCCAATCGCGTCGAGTTCGAAAACCGCTTTTGCGAATGGGTAGTCTCCAACGGACGGAGGATCTCCGGTGACCGCAAGAATGTTGCGCACTCCCAAAGCGTGCGCTCCCAAGAGTTCGGACTGCAATCCAAGAGCATTTCGGTCGCGGCAACTGACATGCAGCAGCACCTCTATGTCCGCTTCCTGACGAATCAGGTGAGCCATCGCCAGAGCGCTCATGCGCGCGCGCGCAAGCGGACTGTCAGCGACATTGATAAGATCAACGCCGCTTGCCTTCAGGTATTTCGCGGAATGAATGAGAGGTTCGGGATCAGCGTTTCGCGGAGGGTCAATCTCGACGGACACCATAAAGCGATGCCCAAGTCCTTCTCGGAAAAGAGAAGGAGCATGAATCGGCGGCGCTGCTTTTACGACCGTTTCTTCGGCAACGTCGCGCACCTCGATACGAGCGCGTTTGCTCAGCTTGCGTCCGCCGACAGCTTTAGCGATGGCGGCGATGTGTTCGGGTGTGGTTCCACAGCAGCCTCCGAAGAGTCCGATGCCGAGGTCGGCGAATTGCACGGCGTAGTCCGCGAAATATTGAGGAGACGTCAGGTAGATATAGCGTCCGCCGATAATACGCGGGAGTCCGGCATTGGGTTGAGCCGATATGGGAAGGTTTCCCTTCGCGGCGAACTGCTCGATGACTTCCATGACGCCCTGGGGTCCCACGCTGCAATTGACGCCGATCACATCCGCGCCGCCTTGCTGAAGAGTTTCATAAACTTGCGCGGGCTTGTCGCCGACGATTGTTTTAGCCTCTTCAGTAAAAGTCATCTGTGCAATAATCGGTAAATCACAAAGCTCCTTCGCGGCGGCGAGAGCTTCTCCGATTTCGGGGAGAGATGAAAAGGTTTCGAAGATGAGAAGGTCAATGCCTCCTTCGAGCAAGCCGGTGATTTGAATTCGGAACGCTTCCCGGGCGTCTTCCAAAGAAAGAGAGCCGATTGGTTTCAGTTGTTTGTTCAGTGGCCCGACAGAACCGGCGACGAAGATATTGTCCCCAGCGGTCGCACGAGCGAGCCGCGCTCCGGCTCGAGCAATTTCACGCGCGCGATTTTCAAAGCCATGCTCCGCAAGACGAATCGGGTTAGCGCCGAAGGTATTTGTTTCGATGACATCAGCGCCTGCAGCGATATATTCGCGGTGAAGAGCTTCCACGACGGAGGGCATGCTTTCGCTCAGCTCGTCAAAGCAGGAACGATACGAGTGTCCCCGAGCATAGAGCATCGTGCCCATCGCGCCGTCGCAAATCAGGACTCGCTCGCGAATGAGTTCTAAGAAATTTTTTCTGTTGATTTGAGCCATTTCTTCCGGTGTTT
>CBDVDL010000286.1:0-2923 GCA_965372735.1 uncultured Alphaproteobacteria bacterium
TCATCGATGACGACCATGAAATCCTGACGTTTCTCAAAGATAGTTTTGCGGCGGAAGGATATATCGTTTACATTGCCTCTAATCTAAAAGAGGCGCGCAAATGTCTGGCTCGGCAAGAAGTGCATGTTGTTCTTTCTGACCAGAATCTCCCCGATGGCAAGGGAATTGATTTTTTAGTAGAACTTTCGGGGATGAGCGTTGATGTGATTCCGATTCTAATGACCGGTTACGCTGATTTGGACACAGCGTTGGAAGCTATCAACAGAGGCAAAGTCTATAAATTCGTAAAGAAGCCGCTGGATCTGATTTCCTTGAAACAGACCATTCGGCGAGCCGCGGAACATCACGCTTTGCTCATTGAAAAAAAACATCTGGCGATGGAAGTTCTTCGTCACAATCAGCTCCTCCGGCACCAGAGCGAGGTGCAGCAGCAGAGCCTTCAATCCGCGCAAACGAAAATCCGCAAACATTCTCAGAAGATGCGCTGGCAGAAGAAGCAAATCGAGACGCTCTACACCGAAATCCAATCGGCTTATCTGCGAACGGTAACCTCTCTTTGTGCGGCTATCGAGGCAAAAGACCGGTACACGCGTGGTCACAGCGACCGCGTTTACCATTACTGCAAACTCATCGGGTGGCGTCTAGGGCTTAAGAAAGAAGGCTTTGAAGCGCTGAAATTGGCAAGTATCCTTCACGATATTGGCAAAATCGGGATTCCCGATAATATTCTGGGGAAAGAATCGCCTCTCACTAAATCGGAAATGCATGTAATACAAGAACATCCGAAATTGGCAGAAACCATTTTAGCTCCGCTTCCTTTCTTGGATAAAACCCGCCAAATTGTCCTCCACCACCACGAACGCCATGACGGGAAGGGCTATCCAGACGGCCTGAAAGGCGATGATATTTCTATCGAGGCGCGAATTCTGGCTGTGGCGGATGCCTATGATGCCATGCGTTCAAGTCGCCCCTATCGGAAAGCACTCACCAAACGGGCGGCTTTGGCTCAGTTGAAAGCAGGTTCAGGCAAGCAATTCTGTCCGCTTTGTGTTTCTGCATTGTCTTTGAGTCTGGAACAGGAAGGAGAATGTCTTCAGGGAGAGAATCACCCCCTGACGGACTCCTTGTTCCTTTCGCTATCACCTCCACCGTCCAAAAAAGAAAGAAAAAGTGTTTGTCCTAAATAACTGATAATTATAGCTATACGCAAAATCATATTGGCACAGTGAACTTGTATACAGAATGCGGCGTATAAAATAAAAGTTACTTTCCTATAAAGAGCTTGACTTTCACCGCGAATTTTCGTAAAATTACAAAGTTGAATGATGAACCAATGGAGATAAATGCCCGTTTGATAGAGGTTTTTTGACGTCGCCCTTTTTTTTGTTTGGGATAAATTCATCTTCGTCACCTCTGTTCATGCGGGAATTATCTCTGGAAAGAGTTTTTCTGCAGCCGAATGTTTCTGGTGACGAATGTTCGGTTTTTTTGTTTTTGGTTATCGTGGAGCTCATTGATCTATGATTTGCTTCTGGCTACTCTTCCTTATCAGCTTTCCTGTGACTTTAACAGCGAGCAGCCTCGATCTGGGAATTTCAAATTCTGACGGGTGTCAGTTTATCTATAAACCCGGCCCACCGACAGTTATGCGTCCTGATACGATTCGTACGGGAGCGTTTGTCCGGGGTTGGGTGGATACAGACGAGAAGATTGCGGGCGGGTTGCGCCAACCCGTACGCCATGTTTATATTGTCGTGCCTCCTGGAACGACGCCGGTTTTAGATGTGCAAGGATTGCGAACACACACAGAGTCCGGAGGGCTCGCTCGACCTGCTCCCGAATGGCGAATTGCGGAGACTTCGGAGGCACCGGAATCGTTCGCAAAGTTGACCGGTGTTTTTCGCTGGAGGGATTTTCGGCTGGCGCATTTGGAACTCTACCCGGTGCGAGACGCAGCCGGTGAGGCGGTTTTTTTAGATCATATTCATTGCCATATTCGGTTTGAAGGTGTCCGAACCGGTGCAAGAACACCGAAAGACGTCAGTATTATTTCGCGTCTGGCATTGAATGGAAATGCCGGTGCTGCGTGGTGGGAAGCGCCTCCGCGAGTTCGGACGGTTTCAACCTGGCCGGACGGGGATATTTACAAGCTATCAGTGCGAGAAACCGGCTTGTACCAAGTAACTGGGTTATGGCTGCAGTCTCACGGACTTGATATTATCGGGCGAGCTACAAGGGATATTCATCTTCTGGGAAATGGTGGGCGCTTACTGCCTCGGGTCGTGGATACTCCCAGAGATACCGTCCTTATTGAGAATGCGATTTATATCGATGACGGTGGAGATGGGACGTTTGATACCGATGACTTTTTTCTTTTCTTCGGGAAGGCGCTCAAAGGCCATGATTACATCGATGAAGATTCCTATCTCTATGATGCGGCACACCATAGTCCATTTTCTCGGGATAATACCTATTTCGTCCATATAGATTCGGACGGACCTACCGGTCTGAGAATGGATGCACTCTCGATGAACGGCGCTGGCGGCCAGCTCGTAACGGGAACACGCGGCCACGCTGTTCGTGATGAAGATTATTTTATCTTCGAATCATCGGCGTTTTCGGAATCGGGTTTGCTTTGGTATATGGCAACTGTGGCGTCGGGAGAAGCGCGCTCATTCGTGACGTCGTTGCCGGGTGTCAGTGATGGTTCCGGATACATTCGACTCGATTTCAAGAGACATGGTGGAAGTCCATTACTGACGATTTCGCTAAATGAGTCTGTGGTTCTGGAGAATTTCTATACGGATCAGCCTTTTGATATTCCGCTCTCTTCAGGCGCGTTGTTTCCCGGTCAGAATACACTGACGATTGAGAACCATGGTACACAATCCACGCTGCTCAATTATATCGTGTATGACTATGC
>CBDVDL010000287.1:0-2916 GCA_965372735.1 uncultured Alphaproteobacteria bacterium
TGGTCCGATTTGACCCGTCATGCTTGGCTCAAAGGCGGGTTTCGCAAGGGAATCCGAATGGTTGGCAAGCAGTGTCCGGCGAAGCTGCGACTCAAAAGACTTCAGTTCCGTCAATTGCTCCCCCAATTCCTGAAGTCTCGCTTGGGAGTCTTTCAGTTCAACGATTTGCGCACGGAGGGGGCCTACTTGCCGGGCTTCCGAAACCACCACCCAGAACAAATAGGTCTGGACAGCCGCGTAGAGCGCCAGTGCAATCACGAATCCTACGGCAAGATGTACCCAGAATTTCGCAATCCGGAATTGCCTGACCGTGCTGTCCCCTTCCGGGACGACTAACAGCGTCCATTTGCCGCGTTGTGCCAACGATTTTCCCTGTCGTCAAATGGATGTGAATATAAAGAGTTTAATATACAAAAATCAATAACTCATGTCAACTCTTTTATCCCCCATGAGCGGGAGGATATGAGGCGTGATTTCAAGCCTGCAGCGGTGTTAGTTGCTCTATTATCCCCCCGCCTGCGGGGGGATATCAGGGGGGTCTCCTTATAAATCCGCCGCGAGTGAGGTGCCTTGAGCCCCTCTCGCAATCCTATTTCAACAACACCATCTTCTTAGTCATCGTAAAATCCCCCGCTTGAAGACGGTAGAGATAAATCCCCGACGGTAGTCCCGTCCCGTCAAATGTAATCGAATGAGTTCCTGCGGGCTGGACTTCATCCACGAGCGTTTGCACTTCTCGCCCAAGCAAATCGAAAACTTTCAAAGATACATGGCCTGCTTTCGTCAGGTCGAAGCTGATTTGTGTGGATGGATTGAACGGATTCGGGTAATTCTGGTGTAACGCGTATTTGTCCGGTTGAGGACTTATAATTAGCTCGGCAGCCAGCTCCGGCCCCGTCTTCACCAACCAGAAATCATATAAGCCAGCCCCGTAGGACTCGGTAGATCCCCCAAGGATATAGCCGCCATCGGTGGTCTGCTGAACCGACAAGCATTCATCAGTGTTGCTTCCCCCGAAAGTCCGGCTCCAGAGGCTGTCCGGCTGGGCAAATGTAGCAACCGTAATAATCAGAATCAATCCGCATAATGTGAAGAGAAAACGAAATGTTTTCATGATGACTCCTTTTATTGTAACATTCCGGCCGGGTTACATGCGATAGCACAGCAGGACGTAGGGGCGTACCTGCGTGTGCGCCCGTTCTTGTCAATATGAATAATCTTGCGGGCAGACACGTGGGTCAGCCCCTACAACCCGGCTCGGCGAGTTGGTGTACGGGCACGCGAGGACGCATGCCGCGGCGAACCAAACACCGCCGCGAATGAATGCCTCACCCCTCGCGTTGCCGCAGACTTTCAAAAAGCAGTACGCCTGTCGCGACGGATACATTGAGCGATTCGACATCGCCGAGAAGAGGAATCCGCACTTGCTCATCGGCAACCTGACGCAGTAAATGCGATACTCCCCGGCCTTCCGCGCCCATCAGCAATGCCGTGTGGCGTCGCCAGTCGAAATCCGTATAGCTCATCTCGGCTTCACCCGCCGCCGCCACGAGCCAGACTCCCTGAGTTTTAAGATACCGCGCCGCCTGATGCAGGTTCGATACCTCGACAATCGGGACTGAAAAAACAGCGCCTGCCGACGCCTTGACGACAGCCGCGCTGAGAGGCGCTCGACGACGCGCCGCGACAATCACCGCGTGCACTCTTGCACAGGCGGACGTTCGCAGAATCGCGCCGAAATTTTGTGGATCTTCAATCCCATCCAACAGAAGAAAAGAGGCAAGCTCGCCGCTTTGCAGAACCTCATCGATAAGGATTTCCAAATCGCGGCGAGGAGTGGGAGCTATGACGTTCGCTATCACACCTTGATGCACATCAGTGGAATCTTTGGACAGGCGGGATACATCGAGCGGTTCGATATGAATTCCCTGCGCGTCGGCGAGTCGGCGCACGTCGCGGATACTTTCTCCCCGCGCCTTATCGGCAAGCTGCAATTGCCGGACAACACGTGCCCGCAAAGCCGCTAAAACCGGCCGACGACCGTATATGCGCAAAAGCCCAGCCTCCTGGCCGGGCTTTCGGAACGCATTTTTTCGGTTAAACTTCCCCTTCAATCAATTCGACCAATCGTTCAAGATCAGAATCCGAATAAAAATCCAATTCAATCGTGCCCCCTTGTTTGCGAGGGCGTATTTTCGTCCGGGTCGAAAGGTGCTGCCGAAATCTCTCTTCGATCCGTCTGTAGTAGCCTCGACGATTCGAATCGATGGATTCGTCGCCGCTGCCTTTTGAGCTTTTGCCGGAACGCGCGGGACGCACCAATTCTTCCGTCGTGCGAACACTGATATCCCCCTCGCGAAGTCTCTTATAAAGCGCCATACGCGCCTTGTTATCCTTGGCAGCCAGCAGCGCGCGTGCGTGCCCCATCGTCAATTCCCCATTGCGCAGACTCGTTTGAATTTCGTCCGGGAGTTTCAAAAGTCGGAGAATATTGGCGACATGTGCGCGGCTTTTCCCGACTTTTTTTGAAATCTCCTCCTGTGTCAATTGACAGGAAATCTGCAGATGCCGGAACGCTTCCGCAAGTTCGATAGGATTCAAATCTTCGCGCTGAACGTTCTCGAGAAGCGCGAGCTCCAGCATTTCCTCATCAGAATCCACCTCGACAACCCGCGCTGGAATCCGTTCCAACCCGGCATCCTGCGATGCCCGCCAGCGCCGTTCGCCGACGACAATCTGATACCCCTGCCCGTGCCGCCGGACGAGGATGGGCTGCAGAAGACCGCTGGTAATAATGGACTGCTTGAGTTCTTCCAAACCCTTCGCATTAAAATTCTGTCGCGGCTGTTGCGGATTCGGTTTGATACGGCTGATTTCGATGTCCGACGTTAATCCCGTGGATTCCGTAACGGTATC
>CBDVDL010000288.1:0-2913 GCA_965372735.1 uncultured Alphaproteobacteria bacterium
GGCTGCGGCGGTCGCCTCAAAAGGTTGAACCTGTGCCTGAAGTAGCCGCTCAACTCGGCATGACAGGCGTTGCTTTTGTCATCCTTGGCTGGCTGCTGGAAAGCGGGGGAGGAGATTGGAGTTCTCTTCAGCTTTGGGCAAGTATCGGCTATCTGGCGATTTTGGGAACAGCGCTGGCTTTCGTCATTTTTTATGCGCTTATTAAAAGGGCGTCCGCTTTGGCCGTCTCTTTCTCGATCTTTGCCGCCCCCGTTTTCGCGGTTGTTTTAGGCTGGATTGTTTTGGGAGAAGCGTTAGGATTCCCGGCGCTGCTGGGAACCGTTTTCGTCATCGGGGGTATCATCATAACACAGACTAAAGAAAGAGACCGCCATTAGCGGGTATTCCCAAAAAGGACTTCCAGCAAGGGAATTGAGCTTATCTATAAGTTAATGCTGGAGGAATCGTTGGAAAATCCCAAGCAGATTACATCATTACAAGGAGGCTGCTCTATGAGAAACACAGGCATTGGAAATCGTTTGGCTGTTCTCGTTGCCATCGGGTCCGTTTGGGGACTCTGTGAAGCGGGACTCGGCATGTATTTGCGAGGCATGTGCGCCCGGACGATAACCGGTTCCGTCATGACGGGATTCGCGATATTCTTCCTATCCATGGGACTTGCTTACGGCAAAAGATTTTGGGCTCCCGCCCTTCTGTTGATTGTCGCTCTTGTGTTCAAATTGCTGGATGCTTCCCTGCTGCATCTTCCTATTCTGCACGGCGCGGTTTCCAATCCGATGTTCGCTTTTATCGCGGAAGTGGCTGCGCTCATGTTTCTCTTTCAGATTTTAAGCTCCGGCTTAAAAAAATCTCTTCACGGACGAGCTGTTCTCGGAGGGCTTTCTGCGCTCCTTGCTGTCAATCTGTTCCCATTGGTGGGCTATGTGACAGGAATCCCAGCGTGTGTTGTTGCAGGAACAGGTTATCCACTTTCTTTGTACTATGCTCCGATTGCGGTTCTTCTTTCAGCGGTAACCTGCCCACTCGGAATGGAAGCCGGCGAAAAACTGGCTGTTCTTTTGGAGAAACAAAAAGCACGCGAAAGAAAACCCATCCTCGCTCGCGCCGCCTTTCCAGCCGTGGCAGTGTTGTCGCTGCTCGTTATGGTTCTGATGAGAATTGTATAACGATTTGCGAGAATGAGATTGAAACCTATCTATCTGGACTATAACGCAACGACGCCGATTCACCCTGAAGTCGCCCGAGCCATGATGCCGTATCTAACAGAGCATTTCGGCAATCCTTCCAGCTCGCATTCGTTTGGAATCGAGGCGAAGAAAGCGGTTGAAAAAGCGCGCAGACAGGTAGCGGACTTGCTGAGTTGCCAACCGGATGAAATCATATTCACCAGCGGCGGCACCGAATCCAACAATTACGCGATAAAAGGCTTTGCTTTTGCGAACCTGCAAAAGGGTAATCATATTATTACGTCGGCTATAGAACACCCGGCCGTCACCCAAGTCTGCAACTATCTTGAGGGAAATGGTTTTCGCGTTACCTATATTCCGGTGGATGAATTCGGCGTCGTAAACGTGCGTGAACTTGAACAGGCTGTTTCGCCCGAAACCATTCTCATCACCATCATGCACGCCAACAACGAAGTCGGCACTATCCAGCCTATTTCAGAAATTGCGAAGATTGCTCACAACAAAGGTATCATCGTTCACACGGACGCCGCGCAATCCGTCGGGAAAATTCCTGCGACTGTTTCTGAACTCGGTGTCACTCTTCTCTCCATCGCCGGTCACAAGCTCTACGCTCCCAAGGGAGTCGGTGCGCTTTTTATTCGACGAGGCACGAAACTCCAGAAACTTATCCACGGCGCTGACCACGAACAGAACCGCCGCGCGGGCACGGAAAACGTGCCGGAAATTGTCGGACTGGGAAAAGCCTGCGAGATTTCGAAGCGCGATATTGAAAAGAACATGAAGCACATGAAAGACATGCGCGACCGACTGCACCACGGCCTCGAAAAGCATTTCCCCGAGCTGAAATTGAACGGCCATCCGGAACAGCAATTACCCAATACACTGAGCGTGGGTTTTAAAAATATCGAAGCGAATATGCTTCTGCTGAACATGGAAAGTGTTGCTGCTTCAGCAGGCGCGGCGTGTCACACGGATTCGATAGACATTTCTTCTGTGCTTCAAGCGATGAAAGTCCCGGAAGCATACGCCATGGGAACGATTCGCTTCTCCACAGGCCGCGCGACAACGGCAGAAGACATTGACCGAGCGATTAATATCACTTCCCAAGCGATTCACCGGCTAAGACCTTCATAGGTGAGTCCTCTCCCCTCCGGCTTCCCGAAACCCACTTACGGAAGCATCAATTCTCCCTTCATAATCAAAACTTCTATTTAAATCCCCAATTCACGGGTTCTAATGCTTCATTGCGGATAAAATGTGCCCGTAATGTCGAATAATGGAAGTGGATATAAGAATTTTTAGCTCTTCCTCAAAAAGTGTTGACTTTTGAGAGAAAAGTTATTATATTAGGTTTGGTTATTTGTCTATGGATAAGTATATTCGCAATTATTTCAATAGATTACACTTTGATTCTTTCCTATAGGTGGGTCTTTCCCATTGAAGAAATTTACCGGAGTTTTAGCTCGTCAATTTAGTTTAGGAATCTTGGGAGACGAAGCTAAGGAATGTATCTCTAAAGATAAATATTCATATTTAAATTCAAAAGATTACAAAGTTGAAGATAAAGATTTGGATAATTAAATAAGATTATTAAAAATTCTACAGAAAGATGGAATGTCAGAGGAACGGTTCTTCTGACAATAGAACATTAAAGGAATGAGTTTGTATACATAAAATTTCAGTGTCTTCACATTTAACATAAAATTATATTAAGTAGAATAATATA
>CBDVDL010000289.1:0-2887 GCA_965372735.1 uncultured Alphaproteobacteria bacterium
TGAGCGAGGTCCATCAGCCGTTTGGCTTCGTCGGGTTTGCTCTTGGTTAGCATCTTGAAGCGCGTTTCCATATACATCCATTGTTCACTAGGAATCTTCGGCGGTTTGGAATCGAGCTGCAGAGGATTCAATCCTTTCAACACCCGCCGTGGATCATAGCGATAGAGCAACCACGCACCGCTGTCCACCGTCGCTTTCTGGTTTTCCATTCCCTTCGCCATGTTAATGCCGTGCGCGATGCAGTGACTATACGCGATAATCAGTGACGGCCCCGGATAGCTTTCGGCTTCGATGAAAGCTTTCAGCGTCTGCAAATCATTCGCGCCCATCGCAATCTGCGCGACATAAACATCGCCGTAACTCATCGCCATCAATCCCAAATCTTTGCGCGTCGTCGGTTTGCCGCCCGCGGCAAATTTCGCTACAGCGCCCATCGGCGTCGCTTTCGAACATTGCCCTCCGGTGTTGGAATAGACGCCCGTGTCCAGCACGAGCAAATTCACGTCGCGCCCCTGCGCAAGGACGTGGTCGAGACCTCCATAGCCGATGTCATACGCCCAGCCATCGCCGCCGATTCCCCATACGCTTTTGCGCACGAAGAAGTCCGCGACACTGAGCAGGTGGCGCGCATCCGCGGAATCTATGCGGTTCAGTTTCTCTTTTAGAGCCTGAACATGTTCGCGCTGAGCGATAATTCCCGCTTCAGTAGTTTGATCCGCTTCAAGCAATCCGCCGGTGAGTTCATCTCCAATTGTACCGGCGAGTTTTTTCAGCAGTTCGGTAGCATACTGGCGGTGTTTATCAATCGTCAAACGGAAGCCAAACGAGAATTCGGCGGTATCTTCAAATAGGGAATTATTCCATGTCGGGCCGCGTCCATCCGCGTTCACGCACCACGGCGTCGTGGGGAGATTTCCTCCATAGATGGATGAACAGCCGGTCGCGTTGCCCATAATCGCGCGGTCGCCGAAGAGCTGACTCAAGAGTTTCACATAAGGAGTTTCGCCGCAACCGGCGCATGCTCCCGAATACTCGAAGAGCGGCTGCAGGAATTGCGAACCCTTAATCGTATTAATCCTAATTTTCCCGCGGTCCATTTCAGGCAGATTCAGGAAGAAAGCGTAGTTCTCTCGTTCTGCCATTCGCAGAGGCGGCTGCGGTTCCATATTAATTGCTTTCCGAGAAGGATCCGTCTTGCTCTTCGCGGGACAGACGTGGACGCAGAGCTCGCAACCGGTGCAATCCTCAGGGGCGACTTGCAGAGAATATTTATGACCGGGGAATTCTTTCCCGCGATAATCAGTGGATTTAAACGTTGCCGGAGCGTTCGCGAGTTCCTCAGGCAGATAGGCTTTCTGGCGAATGGCTGCGTGAGGACAGACCATCACACATTTTCCGCACTGAATACAAATCTCGGAATCCCAGACGGGAATTTCAAGAGCGATATTGCGCTTCTCCCATTGAGTCGTCGCCGTGGCAAATGTGCCATCAACCGGCATCGCGCTCGAGGGAACCTCGTCACCTTTGCCGACGATAATCTTGGCCAGAACATTCTTGACAAATTCCGGCGCTTCGTCGGGAACGACGGGAGGTCGCGCGAACGTGCTTGTGACACTCGCTGGGATTTTCACTTCATGAAGATTGGCAATCGCGTTATCCACCGCGGCGAAATTCATTTGAACAATCTGATCCCCGCGCGCTCCCCACGTTTTCTTGATGGAATTCTTGATAGCGTCGATGGATTCACCTTTCGGGAGAACGCCTGAAAGCGCGAAGAAGCAGGTCTGCATGATGGTATTCACGCGGTTGCCCATTCCCACATCGCGCGCGACTTTATAGGCGTCGATAACGTAGAACTTCATCTTTTTCGCAATAAGCTGCTGCTGAACTTCGCGAGGCAAAGTGTCCCACACTTTATCCGAGGGCGATTGTGTGTTGAGCAGGAATGTCGCACCTTCCACCGCGGTTTCGAGCATGTCATAGCGCTCCAAAAAAAAGGCCTGATGACATGCAACGAAATTCGCTTTGTCAACAAGATAGATTGAGCGAATAGGGCGCGGACCAAATCGCAAGTGAGAAACTGTGATTGCTCCGGCTTTTTTGGAATCATAAACGAAGTACCCTTGCGCATAGTTGGCGGTTTCTTCACCGATAATCTTAATCGAATTCTTGTTCGCGCTGACTGTGCCGTCGCTGCCGAGTCCGTAAAACATGCCGCGAAAGACATCATCCGATTCGACGGAAAACGTCGGGTCGTAATCAAGACTGGTGTGCGTGACATCTTCGTTGATACCGATGGTAAAATGGTTCCTTGGAGTGGTTTTGGCAAGTTCATCCAAAACAGCTTTAACCATCGCCGGAGTGAATTCCTTCGAGCTCAAACCATAACGCCCGCCGACAATGCGCGGATAAGCAGCGAAGGGAAGTGTCCCGCTTGCGCTGGTTTCTGCGATGGCGGTAAGCACATCCTGATAGAGCGGCTCGCCGATAGCGCCGGGTTCTTTCGTGCGGTCTAAGACGGCGATGGATTTGACCGTCTTCGGCAGAGCGTTGATGAAATGCTTCACCGAGAATGGCCGATAGAGGCGCACCTTAAGAACGCCGACTTTTTCGCCTTTTTCAGCAAGCCATTCGATAGTTTCCTGCGCAGTTTCCGCAGCGGAACCCATCAGGATGACAACTCGTTCGGCATCTGGCGCGCCAATATAATCGAAGAGATGATAGCGGCGACCGACGCGCTCGGCGAATTTGTCCATCATCTCCTGAACGATATCCGGGGTGGCCAGATAGAATGGATTGGCATTTTCACGCGTTTGGAAAAACACATCCGGATTTTGCGATGTGCCGCGTAAGACCGGATTGTCGGGAGTCATACGCCGCGCGCGAT
>CBDVDL010000290.1:0-2872 GCA_965372735.1 uncultured Alphaproteobacteria bacterium
GATTCCCGTAGAACAACCAGTGATGAGGATACGTTTTGACATCGTTTTCATTACATTAGTCATCGTTTGCTGCTAAAGGCGAAGAATAAATAGTGCTTAACGTTATTCAGACTTGCCTTTTCTCCAGTGTCTAACCAAGAAACCGAGACAAACAAGGGCACCTCCCACCGCTATGCCTAATTTCGCCAAATCTGGGAAATAGTAGCTTACCCCACCACGGGTGTTTGATTCGAAGCTTACAAGACTAAGCAGCACCAAGAAAGCTCCCACTACGAAGCAAGCGATCTCAGAAACTTCGATGTTCTTTTTGTCCATAGAAAATCCTCCCATACGGATATCACCGTTTTTACGCTGGAGATTCAAACAGATATTGGGGTACCTTTGGCGATTATCAATACGTAAATGCCCGGAGACCCAAAATTACAAAGTAAATGAATGTAATCGCCCCCAACAACATTAGAATGTTTAACATTAAGCTGACCGATTTAGGAAATTGGCGCTGGAGAAGCACCCGCTGAGGCCGGGCAAATCCTTCATCATGCTTGACTTCACTAATGATGTACTGATAAGTAAGTGGAGGTGCATAGAGATACGAAATCGTCACCTGTTCCCTTGGTACAAGTTGATTGATAATAATCTCAGCACCTTGGTCAGGGAGGCTGCTGACCTCGTAACGCGTTGATAAAGATATATTAAACTGAATTGGCCAAACAGGATGGCTAATTCTAATATTTTTTGCGGTTCTCCTACCCACATTCTGCAGAACGATGCTATGTGAAAAGCTCCAGATTTCCTCATCGAGTTCAGCATTCCGTTGACAAAAACCGGATGCTTGGCTAACAAAGTAGATAACGCGTGGTTTGCGTTCAAACAGTCTAGCTACAAACCCACCAATCACAAATAAAATTGTACCGATAACAATTTGTTTTACAAGTGTCCAATCAATTTGCATGCGGATATCCCCGATAGTTATTGGATTATTGCGCTACCTTTCGTATACGGTTCTACTCAGTCAAAGGCAAGTTATAATTCTAACTGCTCTCAAGGACGTTTTCACAAACGCTCGCCTCCATCGCGAGAGGTGAGGGCACCCGCTCGCGGCGACTAAGTGTGACGACGATACTCCTTGCAATCCGGAGTTCGTTTGAAAAATCCGAATTCGACGAGGTCGCGGCGCAGTGTCGCGAAGTCTTCGAAACGCGATTTCAGTTTTAGATTTATTTCCAACTCGGTGTAGGTTTTATCTGATTTAAACAGAGTCGCTAAATTCGCCAGCACGACAAGCTTCTTTTTGTTCTGCGATGGGTAGTTGTGCAGCGCGCCATCCTTTCCATCTTTGAAAAAGGCGCGCAGGATATTTTCGCGCTCGGCAAGTGGAATATCGTCAAGTTTTGGTTGTAACATTTATAACTCCTTCAGGCGGCAGGTGAAGTGGCGAAGCACGGGCGCTTCATAGACCAATTCCAAACCGCGCATCTTTTCGCGTTCGTGATAAATATTCAGAATCGATTCCGCGACATAGTGCATATGCATCGTCGTATAGACGCGCCGGGGAATCGCTAATCTTACGAGCTCCAAATCGGGATAATGCACCTCGTCAGTGTCGGGATCTTTTTCGGCGAACATCAGCGAACCGATTTCGACGCCGCGAATTCCAGCTTCGCGGTACATGTTGACGATGAGCGCCTGTCCCGGAAATTGCGATTGCGGGATATGAGAAGCAAAACGACGGGCGTCAATGAAAACGGCATGGCCTCCGATGGGTTTCACGACGGGAACACCGCCGCGCATCAGACTTTCGCCCAAGTATTTCACCTGCGCTGTTCGATAGTGCAGATAGTCTTCGTCGAGTCCTTCGAGGAGTCCGCGCGCGACGGCTTCAAGGTCGCGACCGGCGAGGCCGCCGTATGTTGGAAAGCCTTCGATTAGAATTAGTTTTTGTTTTAAGAGAGACGCCAGTTCTCCATCATTCATCGCGAGGAAACCGCCGATGTTGACCAGCGCATCCTTCTTGGCTGACATCCAGCAACCGTCGGCATAGGAAAACATTTCGAGTGCAATTTCTTTAACGGACTTTTTTTCGTAGCCGGGCTCGCGTATGTGGATGAAATAGCAATTTTCGGCGAAGCGCGCGCAATCCAAAAAGAAAGGCACCTTCCAGCGCTTGCAGACTTTCGAAATCTCGCGGATATTCTGCATGGAAACCGGCTGCCCTCCGGCGCTGTTGTTCGTCACCGTGCACGTCACCATCGGTACTTTGGAGCAGTCGCGCTCAAGTAATTTGTCCAGCGCTTTGACATCCATGTTGCCTTTGAACGGATAGTCGAGCGCGGGATCCAGCGCTTCCGCAACGGGTAAATCCATCGCTTTCGCACCGTTCGCTTTGACGTTGGCGCGCGTCGTGTCGAAGTGCGTGTTGTTTGGGACAATCATGCCGGACTTACACACGGTCGAAAAAAGCAAATTCTCGGCGACGCGACCCTGATGCGTGGGGATAACGAATTCGTAGCCGGTAACTTCACGGACGGTTTTTTCCAGATGGTAATAATTTTTCGACCCGGCGTAAGATTCATCGCCCATCATGAGACCCGCCCATTGATTGTCCGACATCGCCGCTGTGCCGCTGTCGGTCAAAAGATCCACGTAAATCGCTTCAGCGGGAATATCGAAAATATTGAATCCTGCTTCTTTCAGAAGTTTTTCACGGGTCTTTCGAGTCGTCGTTTTGATGCGTTCGACGACTTTTATTTTAAAAGGTTCCGCTGGAAATTTCATGGGGATGTCCTGTAGAAGTTTAACATTCCGGGCAGATCAGGGGATCTGCCTCGGCGATATCAATCGCTTATTTAATCAACCCGCGCAATGGATCGAA
>CBDVDL010000291.1:0-2863 GCA_965372735.1 uncultured Alphaproteobacteria bacterium
GCTGCACTTGGGCAAATATTGATTTGGTCAATGTTGCGATTAGACAATCTACCCCGCCTTTGGCGGGTTCGCTTTTTTATGGTATAAAATCGCATAGGAAAGCCTATGGGATTCCATAGAAAATCCGCTTTGCTTTTTAGTTTGCTCTCGCTGTCCGACTCGAATCATTCTGGTCTTCATTTTCCGGTAAACGGCAAGGATTTGCGCGTATGAGGCAAATTGCGCCCCTTGTGTGAACGAATTTGCACCATGCTTGCTTTAAGGGTGAGGTAGGTTTTTGCAACTCATTGCGCAGTATGAAACAAGTTTCGCAAAGAGAGGCGTGGCATAACCCTTGCAATTAAAGAGAGCTGACCATCGAAATCATCCTTACACCCATCTGTAATTCGATTATGCCCAAAGAAAAAATCCTTATTGTCGAAGACGAAGGGGGATATCGAGAGTACCTGACTTCGCACCTCGAAGAGAAGGGCTTTTCGGTCAGCGCGGTGCCTGACGGAACGACGGCTCTCGATGTTTTTACGGAAGAGGAATTTGATCTGGTTTTGCTTGATTTACGGCTTCCGGGTCAGGACGGTCTGGATGTGTTGAAGCAATTCAAAGACTATTCACCCGAAACGCAGATTATCATGATGACTGCCTATGGACTCGTACAGTCTGCTGTGGAAGCAATCAAAGGCGGCGCATTTGACTATATTGCGAAAGAAACGCTGAATCCCGAAACGTTGAACTTAACCATACGGAAAGCACTGGAACAGCGTCGGCTGAAAAGGGAGAATGAACAACTGCGAGCGGAAATCAGTCGAAAATATACGTTTGAAAACATTATCGGGAAATCAAAGGCAATGCGCGAAGTATTCCAGAAGATTCGGCGTATTGCACCATTCAAAAGCACGATTCTGATTACAGGTGAATCGGGAACCGGGAAGGAGATGATTTCCCGGGCGATCTATCTCAACAGCCCGCTGCACAATCGCACCTTTGTCGCCGTCAATTGTGGCGCGATTCCTGAAATGCTGCTCGAGTCAGAGCTCTTCGGTCATATGAAAGGTTCGTTTACAGGTGCTATTCGGACGAAGAAAGGGCTCTTTGAGGAAGCGGATGGCGGGACCATTCTCCTGGATGAAATCAGTGAACTCCCGCTGAATCTTCAGGTGAAGCTTTTGCGAGTTTTACAGGATTATAAGATACGTCGTGTCGGAGATACGTCAGAAATCTCTATAGATGTTCGTGTGATCGCCGCAACATCGCGCGACCTTTATCGAGATGTTCGGGAAGGGCGGTTTCGTGAAGACTTGTTCTATCGCCTGAATATCATTCCGATTTCCTTGCCGCCGCTTCGAGAACGGACCGAAGATATTCCTCTGCTTGTTAATCATTTCTTGAGGAAACATATGCCGGAACAAGAGGGGATTACGGTGGCGCCGGAAGCGATGCAGCAGCTTGTACAATATCGCTGGCCGGGGAATGTCCGCGAACTTGAGAATATTATCGAACGTGCTGTTGTTCTTTCCGATTCAAATACGATTACTCCTCAGGTATTGCCACCGGAACTCCAGCATGTCGGAGAAGATTTTCATGTGCAGGTGCCTGAGGAATGCCTTTCGATCAAACGAACTTTGAAAACACTGGTGCCCGCAGTCGAACAGGAGTTAATCCGGCGGGCTCTAAAACTAACAAGTAATAATCGAACGCGAGCGGCGAGATTGCTTGAAATTTCCCATCGCTCCTTACTTTATAAGCTCAAGGAGATGAGAGAATGCCAACGGTAGAGGAGAAACAAGCTATGAAAAGCCGGATCTTTCTTGGTTTTGTAATTGGGTCGGTCCTGCTGGCCAGCTTCGTGTTATGGCTTGGCTGCGAGCAGAAAGGAACTCTGTCCCCGACATCGACAGGTCAAGGGCAACTCTTCTATTTTGACACGGTGAGGGTTTCCAAGTCTGCTCTTGCTCCCGCCGAACAGCTCGAAATTGAAGCGCACGTCCTCTCGGAATCGAGTCAGGATGCCGTGGGACAGGCCGTGCGATTCACAGCCAATCGAGGGAATTTCCTGAACGGAACCGCCGACACATCGGTAAGCACCAATGTCTATGGCTGGGCTCGTGCAACGTATATTGCTCCGGAGGATACCGGGAGTGTGACGTTGCGCGCTGAACTTGTTTCCATGTCGGAGATGATCACGCGTATGGTTTCTGTAACGTCCAGCGGTCAGCCTCAGGAAGGATTGCTCTATCTCTGGAGCGACTCGGATACATTGTTCTCCGATAATGGGCAGTCGTCGGTAAAACTGCACGCGCGACTGCGAAATTCGAACAATAATCCCATCGGTGGTGTCTCCATCTATTTTTCGTCAAACTTGGGAACCATCGCCAGCCCGGTTATCACCGACTCGGCGACCGGTGTAGCGACCTCGACACTCTATTCAGGAGCGACGCCGGGCATTGCACACGTATATGCTTCTTATGGAACAACGAAAGATTCCGTGGATGTGGTTTTCGTAGAACCTTATCCCGCCGCGTCCGTCGTGGTGAATGCTTTACCGCCGCAGATTACGGCGGGGCTCGATTCCACGACCATTCGCGCTGTCGTCTATAATGAGCAGGGCGGTACGGTGACCGATAATACGCTTGTCCTTTTCAGTACAGATGGAGGCACTTTGTCTTCAACGCAAGGCAGAACGGTTTCAGGTGTCGTCACTGTCACACTCTATGCGCCGCCAGCTACAGGTCTCGCGCGCGTCACGGCCAACGTCGGAGCAGGTGTTTCCGGTTATACGGATGTGGACGTTCTGCCGGGGGCGTTGGCTACGATTATGATGATTCCTCAAAACGATAGTCTCTATGCCGACAATTTCAGCACCACG
>CBDVDL010000292.1:0-2863 GCA_965372735.1 uncultured Alphaproteobacteria bacterium
CGCCGCTGATGAAATCATAAATAAGATCACAATCTGGTACTTAACTGCCGCTACCGGCGGCACCCCCGCCAAAATCTGCCCGGACATCATCCCGGGCAGTTGCACAATCCCCATTGCTAACAAAGCATTTATCGTCGGAATCAAAGCGGCCTGCGCGACATCTCGCGTGAGAGTTCGCACGGCTATTTGCGGGCTGAGTCCCAGCGCGAGCACGGCTTCAATTTCATGCTGCCGGGATTTCATCTCGCCTGCAAGCCGGTTCAGTGTGAGATTCGCGGCATTCATCGCACCCGCCGTTGTCATTCCTGCCAGAGGCAGCAGGTATTGACCCTGCCAGAACGGTTCCGGACGCACAACAAAGAGAACGCCGATAGCTAAAACCGGAATAACACCGCTTAAGATGGCTCCTGCCAATAAGAGAAGTGAATGCGGCAACCGTCGCTTTTGCCTTCTCCCGGCTGTCAAAGTTGCCGCCGCTATAATAAGGATGAAGAATCCAGCGACCGGCAACGGATGATTCGCGGCGAATATCCATTTTAGCGCGAGTCCCACCAGCGAAAGCTGAACAAACGCCCGAACGGAACCCCACAACAAATCCCGCACAAGCCCCAACCGCTCCCGCCACAACACGACTGCCGCCAGAGCTATAAGGCTGGTCGCAATTACCAAATCGAAATATGTCAGGTCGATGTAATTCATGCTTCAAGAGTTTTCTCAAGCTTTTCTAAATGAGGCTGTGCGTCTTGTGCGCTGCCTGTGTAGACAGCTTTCCCGGATTGCAAAAGAAGAATCTGGTCGGCAACACGCCGCGCCTGTCTCGGAGAATGTGTCACCCAAATACATGTAACCCGAAGATTTTTATGTAGTTGCCGGATACTTGATTCGATGATGGCTGTCGATTGTGTATCCAACATTGCGGTCGGTTCATCGAGGAGCAGAACTTCCGGAGAGCGCAGCAGAGCCCGTGCAAGCATCACGCGCTGTTTCTCTCCGAGTGACAACGCCAGCGTCGGGCGGTCTAAAAAAATCGCCGGGTCAAGGTTCACAAGCTGAAGCACGTCGTTGATACGTTCCGTTGAGGGTTGCGAAGCCTCTCTATCATGGTAGAAAGCAAACGTGAGATTTTGTTCGACCGTCATATCGAACAACGCAGGAGCTTGAGGGACCAGCGCCACTCGACGGCGAAGTTCGCGAGGCGGGTAATCCGTCAGGGGCTTTTCACGCAGGAAGATTTCTCCGTCATCGGGGCTTTCGAGTCCATTGAGAAGTCTGAGCAGTGTGGATTTTCCACTGCCGGACGGTCCCAAGATGCAGGTGATACAATTTGAGTAAATATCCGCAGTCACCTCGTCGAGCGCGACGACGGTTTTTATAGAATTTGAGTCGTTTTTATAGGTTTTGCGCCGCGTAACACGCTGCAATCGAAATTCCAACATCTCACGCAATATACGAAACGTAGGCCGCGAAGTCAAAAAAAATCGTCGCGAGTGAGGTGCCTCAAGCTTCTCGCGAGATGTAACAATTCCGGCCGGGTTACGCGCTACCACGGCGAGAAGTAGGGGCGCCCCCATGTGTGCGCCCGTCTTTGCATCCCTCGGGCAGACACGCGGGTCTGCCCCTACAATAAGGTCGGAGCGGAGTATTATACCATTGGATATAAGATTCGATAAGGAAACCGAAAGAAATTCATGAAAAAACCCGTGTTTATGCTATTTATTCTGCTGGAGTCAAGTTCGATAAACTGTTCTCCTTTGTTTAGTATAGAGTTACCATTTTGAACCAAAAAACAGTGTGTTGAGAGTAAAAGAAGCCAAAAAAACTCTTGACTTTCATTCTTTAGATGCTATATTATGGGGCACTAAAATGAACTCCCGGTTTAATATACTGTGACTGGTTCACGTGAAGATAGGCGATCGAATACGCAACCTTAGAATTGCAAGTGATTTGACTCAGGAAGAACTGGCGGAACGCGCTGATCTTACCAAGGGTTTCATTTCGCAATTCGAGCGGGACCATACCTCTATCTCGGTGGATAGTCTGATGGACATTCTTCAGGTGCTGAATGTCAAGGTCACGGATTTCTTTGCGGAAGACCCTGAAGAACCCATAATTTATCAGGTTGACCAGCGCACGCCGCTCGCCGAAGAAGGGGTGCAGTCTTTTGAATTACTTATTCCCGGTGCGACAAATCGCCGCATGGAACCGGCGCTGATGGAACTGGCTCCGGGACAGCGTTCCCGGACTCTGGAACCTTTTCAGGGTGAGGAGTTTGGTTTTGTGCTGCAGGGAATCGTCACGATTTGCTTTGGGACGAAATCGTATCAGGCTCGCGCGGGAGAGTGCTTCTATTTTGAAGCCACGAGGGAACACTGTCTCGAAAACAGCGGCAAGCGCGTAGCGAAGCTGCTTTGGATGACAACACCACCGATGTTTTAGATATTAGCGAAACGAAGCGTTAGGCAGAGATTTGGTGAATGATAATCGTGGATTATTTCCCCGTTTTCTTAAGAAAGACTTCTAAAGGTGATGTCACCTTAGGTCGTTTATTGTAAGGAGAACAGAGAGATGCAGGCTCTCGGTCGCCAGATTGTAGTAGAATATTACAATTGCAACTCGGAAAAGTTGAACGATACGGCGTTGATTAAGCGTGCGATGCGCGAAGCAGCGAACGTGTGCGGCGCTACCGTCGTTCAGGAAGCTTTTCATCTGTTTAATCCTCACGGTGTATCCGGCGTGGTGGTCATCGCGGAATCGCATCTGGCGATACACACCTGGCCGGAATACGGATATGCCGCCGTGGATCTGTTTACCTGTGGGGATGAGATTAATCCCGATGTCGCTTTCGAGTATCTGCGGGATGCTT
>CBDVDL010000293.1:0-2857 GCA_965372735.1 uncultured Alphaproteobacteria bacterium
GGGCACGCAGTCGATATGTTGTCCATTGCATGTTTCCATCCATTATGAATTTATTGTTCCATTCCACCTCGTTCATTCTGTTTTCGTAGGCTTGGTGGAGACGTGTAAAGAATTCGTCAAGATCACTCGCTGGATAAAGAGTTGTGTTGAATGTAATAATCCGACGCGGCAAGTCAGGCCAATCCCGGATATAAACCCGGTCGATAAACGCCATCCCGTTAAAAGCCGACGTCAGTTTTGCCAGCGACAGCATCCCATAGCGAAGGCCATTGGAATCCCGGCCAAGCAGCAGGATGCGATCTTGTTCTACATAAAGGTGATAGCCTTCCGGGGGAGGGTTGCTGGACATCGAAGGGATATCGACAGAATCGAGAGCGGCTTCGAGAGCGGGGAGAGAGCCGGATGCTGCCATCCAGAGAGCAGGTAGTTCTCCACCGTAGTTCGACCAAGAAACGGTAATGGGAGGCAGGAGCAGACTTTGTTCAATCAGGCGTTCAGCTTCGACAATCGCCTTCTGTTCCGAAGTATTCGGAGCGTCCGCCACGATCAGATAGAGGGAACCCTGAATTTGAAGCGGTTCATCGGCAAGAATACCCATTTGCTGAGGAGGGGGATGGATGTCATGCAAACCCGCCCGGAGCGGGAACGCACAACTCAGGACAGCAAAAAGGGTCACCATCATACGATACGTAGATCGGTTCATCGTCGCGCTCACTTTTATCATCTATCATCACCGCACCTTGGATTGGTGCGTCTAAACATCATCATAAAAATACTAAAGGGACAGGAGAACTGTCACCTCAATCATCATTCGCTGGACTGACTTAAGACAAAGCTTGTGCCAATCCTGTCATCGAAATTATCGGTGAGAGGTTTCACGAGAGCGACACAACTTCCTGCTCTCGTTTCTCATGGAAAAGGCATTATACGCCTCCAAACGGCTTCTTAAACACAAATGAGAACGTAAGAAAGAAGACTTGAACGCTATAGATACACGTGGAGAACTCTGCGCCTGAATGACTCCTCGCGTGCATCTTGCATAACACTATGCAAATTTATGCGGAGTTTGTCAACAGCAACAGTGTCGTTTCCAAGCAACCTGTATGTCTGAATTTTATAGCGTCGTATGTCAAACCCTGTTATTGATGGCGCTGTCCTGCTCCCGCCGAGCCGGATTTTTTGAAATTTCCCTCCGCGTGCGGGGGGATGTCAGGGGGGTCTTCTTAGAAATCCTCCGCGAATGAGCGCCTTGTTCCCCTCGCGAAACAATATCCCTGCCGAGCCGAGTCGCTCAGGCCCCGGCCGAAACCATATTTAAAAAGCCATATCGCCTATTGCCGCAGAAAAGCCGGAATTTCAAGATTGTCAAGCGGCAGTGATTCATCCCCGACGACGACCGGCTGAAGTTCTCCATTAACGGTTTGAGTCAGGCGGCGAATCGTTGGATTTTTCTGGAATCTCTTTGAAACATGCTGGAAGCTCGGAAGAGAATCTGTGCGTACCGTTCTTTGTTCTTCCGGCATACGCATCGAGTGACTATCGAAGCCTGTGGCGATGACCGTCACGGAAATCTCATCGCGTGCTTCCTGATCAATCACAGCTCCAAAGCGAACATCGGCATTTTCTCCCGCGGCATCACGAATCGCTTGCGTCGCTCCTGCGATGTCATGGAGAGTCATGTCCTGTCCGCCGGTGATGTTGACGAGGATGCCCCGTGCGCCGTTAATAGAGACATCTTCGAGGAGTGGGGAGGAGATGGCTTCCTGAGCCGCTTTGAGAGCCCGGTCTTCGCCCTGTGCTCTTCCTTCACCCATTAAAGCGTCTCCTCGCTCGTTCATCACGGCTCGCACGTCAGCGAAATCCAGATTTACGATGCCCGGAACATTCACGAGATCTGAGATGCCGCGCGTCGCTTTCAGCAGAATATCATCGACGATATGAAACGCATCAATCAATGACGTTGTGGGTTCTACATGAGAAATCAAGCGTTCATTGGGAATGATAATCATCGCATCCACATGCTCTTTGAGTTCTTCAAGCCCCGCTTCTGCCTGCTGCATGCGCTTTCTTCCTTCAAAAGAGAAGGGTTTGGTTACGATGGCCAATGTCAACGCTCCGATTTCACGTGCTGCCGCCGCAATCACAGGTGCCGCTCCGGTTCCCGTTCCACCGCCCATGCCCGCCGTGACGAAAACCATGTCGATGCCATCGAGAGATTGGCAAATCGTATCGCGATCTTCTTCAGCGGCTTTGCGACCGATTTCGGGATTGGAACCCGCGCCGCGTCCCCGTGTCAATGAACGCCCGATTTGAATGCGGCGCGGTGCTTTGCTGAGCTCCAAAGCCTGAATGTCCGTGTTGACTGAGATAAACTCGACGCCCCGGAGTCCTGCTTGAATCATCCAATTTAAAGCGTTGCCTCCCGCGCCGCCGACACCGACAACCTTCATACGTGCCATATTGTCGACTTCTTCTGCGTAAGAAAAACGATTCTCTTTCATCTTCGGTCTCCTTCTTAGGAATTATTTAGAAGTTGCTTTATTACGAAACCAATTGTTTAGCGAAATGCCCTACTTTTTTCAGCCACGAACCGTTCCCGTTTCCCGATATGCCCTGCGATTGTTCCTGTGCGTAGCGAACCAGACCAACCCCGGTGGCGAATTGCGGACCGAAAGGTTCTTCACGGCCAAGCATATCCGGCCAGCCGATGCGCACAGGCATATCAAAAACAGTCTCGGCGAGTTCTTCGATGCCCGGCATCTGCGCTCCTCCGCCGGTTAAAACCACGCCTCCGGTGACGAGTTCGAGACAGCGCGCTTCCCGAATTTCTTCGCGCGCCATGGTTAGGATTTCTTCG
>CBDVDL010000294.1:0-2856 GCA_965372735.1 uncultured Alphaproteobacteria bacterium
ATTAACTATCCCGCCGATAACCTTTTGAGCAACACGCCCGCACGGCAGTGCGCTTGGGTCGGCTGCAAGCAGCCAACACCGCAATATCTTAATCTCATTCGCCTACGGGCTGGCTCTGCCTGCCCGATAACGACGTAATAAATTGAAATAGCAAATATAGGTTATGGCGGGAATTCGTACCTTTGGGAATTGGCAGCGCTCGTGGACATTTTTTTTAGTTGCGGGGCTGCTTTTTAGTCTGTTGGTTTACCGGCTGGCTCATTTGCAGCTCATTTACGGAAGCGAGCTGCGTGACCGCTCCGAAAGCAATCGGATTCGACTCATTGAAATCAGCCCCGTGCGCGGCGTGATGTTGGATCGCAACGGCCGTCTTCTCGTCAGCAACCGACCGGCTTCAACACTTTATGGCGTTCCGTCGGAAATGGAAAAGGATTCGGTCGCGTTCGCTCAAATCGCCTGCATTCTCGGCTACGATGCAGAGACGTTTCGGAAAAATATTTCCAAGACAGGGCGTTATCCTTTTCTGCCGCAGCGTCTGCAGCGTGATTTGAATTTCGAGTGCCTTTCGAAAATCGAAGAGCAGCGCGACGCTCTGCCCGGCATCTTCCTTCAAGTGGAACCGAAACGCTATTATCTTACCGATATCGCCGCGCATCTTTTCGGTTATGTCGCGGAGGTTTCTCCCGAAGAGCTGACTCATTTTCCGGATTGCAAAGCGGGCGATCTGGTCGGCAAACGCGGCCTTGAGCGAACGTATGATAGATTTCTGCGCGGACAAAAAGGCCATCGTCTCGCCGTGGTGAATGTCTTCGGTCAGGAAGTCGGTGAACTGAAAAAGAGCCGTCGCCTTGCACCCATTCCCGGAAAAGATTTACACCTGACGCTGGACTTCGAGCTGCAAGCGCTGGCCGAATCGCTGCTCGTCGGCAAGCTCGGCGCGATTGTCGCAATGGAACCCTCGACGGGTGAAGTTTTAGCGATGGCGAGTTCGCCAACGTATGACCCGGATATTTTTGCGGGAGCGGTGACGGCATCGGATTGGCGAAAACTGCTCTCGGATACCGCCCGTCCGATGTTGAATCGTGCGATGCAGGCGATGTACCCTCCGGGTTCGACATTGAAGATGGCGGTTCTCTTGGAAGGACTCGAAAGTGGGGAAATCGATTCGAACTGGAGCGTTCGCTGTCACGGTTTCTTGCGCGTGGGTAACCGCCGTTTTTCCTGCTGGCGCAAGTCCGGTCACGGGCGTGTGGGAATTTATGACGCCATCGAGCGCAGTTGCGATGTTTTCTTTTATACGCTGGGTTTAAAAATGGGTGTGGACGGCATTTACCGAGCGATGACGCGTTTCCATTTAGCTGAAAGAACCGGAATCGATATCGGGGGAGAAGCCTCAGGGAATGCGCCGTCGGTGGACTACTACAATCGCCGTTACGGGCCGGATGGTTGGACACGCGGGTATATTCCGTCGATTTCCATCGGGCAGGGGGAAGACCTGACGACGCCCTTGCAGATGTGCGCTTACATCGCGGCGATTGCTGATGGAAAAGTTTGGCGGCGGCCTCATCTGGTTCGAGAAATCAAGGATAACGATACCGGAGAAATTCTGGTGCCGGACAATACACTCGAAAAACCGATTGAAGCGCTTCCTGTGAATATCCGGCATATACGCGAAAGCACAAGGCGCGTTGTCATGGGAAGCCGCGGAACCGCTCGTTTTCTGCGCGATGCCGAGCTTCCGATGGGAGGAAAGACAGGCACGTCTCAGAATCCTCACGGGGAAGACCACGCGTGGTTTGTGTGTTTTGCGCCCTATGACGAGCCTCAGATTGCGGTGTGTGTGTTAATCGAATTCGGAGAGCATGGTTCCAGCGGCGCGGCGCCTCTGGCGGGGAAAATCGTGCGCAGGTATCTTGAAACTCAGGCGTTGCCGTTTGGTCCGGTCGCGATGGGTGTCGCGGGCGAAGTGAACTGATGCCGCGCAAATTCAAATATCCCGATGTCGCAATCGTCGTCGCGGTCTTGGCGCTGATAGCTGTCGGACTCGTTGCGAACTATTCCACATCTTTCGCGGCGACGGGCGGCGCGGAACTTTTTCATTTTGACCGACAGTTGTTATGGGCGGCAGTGGGGCTGGGATGTTTGCTGCTGGCGATGTTGATGCCGACGCGCGTGATTCAATCGCTCGCGTATGTCTTTTACGGTCTCGGCGTGCTCCTGCTAATCATCGTTCTTTTTACAGGCAAAGGAGCCGGTTCGGCGCGGTGGTTCACCATTGGCCCGGTGCATATCCAGCCATCGGAATTGATGAAGGCCGCTCTGATTATTGGATTAGCCAGACTCTTGGCGGATAATATAAAAACCATCGCTCGGCCTCGCGTGTTTTTAGGAGCGTTTGCGATTGCGCTTGTTCCGATGGGTCTGGTAATCATCGAGCCTGACTTAGGAACGTCCATCATCTTTCCGGCAACGGCGCTTTGCATGCTCGCATGGGCGGGCGTTCCGGCGTACCATCTGATACTCGTCGTGATGCCGGTTGTTGCGGTCATCACGAGCTGGTCTTTACCGCTGCACATAGCAGTGCTGATTGTTCTTCTTCTTCTGCTTTGGCGACAGCGGCTGCGACTGATGCCTTTAGTCAGCGCTGCCGGAGTGTATCTGATTGCGGGAGCGGTCGCGCCGCGATTGTGGATGCAGCTCCATGAATATCAGCGAAAACGCATCCTGACGTTTCTCGACCCCGAAGCCGACCCGCTGGGTTCTGCGTATCAGATTATCCAATCCAAAATTGCTATCGGCTCCGGCGGCATGACCGGCAAGGGATGTCTCCACTGCACGCAGAAACCTATGAAATGC
>CBDVDL010000295.1:0-2840 GCA_965372735.1 uncultured Alphaproteobacteria bacterium
CAGCGTCCGTTGTTTCGGATTCTACTTCAGGATAAGGAAACACTTTCGGCGTTTTGGGAATTGGGAAGGGAGCTGACCGATTCTCCGGTGATAGATACCATGCGTGATATCATTAGTCAGGGCAAAAAAAGTGGGCGCTTCCGCGAACAGGATACCGAAAACGCGGTTTGGATGATTATTTCGCTTTTGGATAGTATGTACCTGCTGATGCCTGAAATGCTCAAGCAACCTCCCGGAGTTCAAGAAATTGAATTGAAGGAAGAAGTGACAGCGTTCATACTGCATGGATTGGGAGGCGGGAATGAAGCACACTGAAAAAGCGTGGGCGCGCTGGTTGGCTGCTCTCGCCGTCGCGAAACCTTGGTGGATACTGTGCGTTGTCGCGATTCTAACGGCGGTGATGATCGGGTTTTCGAGCAAGTTGGAAATGCGAATGAACTGGACGAACATGCTGCCGGAAAAAGAACCCATCGTTCGCTCTTACCTTGAAGTTCAGGAGCGTTTTGGCGAGCAGTCCATTATCATTGCGCTGGAAGGGGAGCGAGATGATATGGTGGCAATGGCGGAGGAATTGACGCCGCGGCTGAAAGAGCTGGAATCGCTCGACAACGTTCAGGCGGAGCTGCCATTGGATTTCTTCCGGAACCATGCCTTTGTCAACGTGAAACCGGATCTCTTCAAGAGAATTCTCGACACGTATGAGAATCCAGACCTTGTGGGTACGTTTCGGGGAATGAATGACGATTACGAACGCGAGTACACCGAAAGCGAATCGAATCTGAAGCGCGACGAAGTGGAAATCGCGCGCAGCCTGCTTGGTTTAACGCGCTCGTTGGAAATCCTTGAAGCTAATTTTACCGGTCAGCCGCAGGCTCCCGACATTGAAGAAGCTATTGAAGCGATGACCTTCGGTGAATCGTATTTGTTATCCCTCGACCGGCGTATGCTGTTGATAGGCTGTACTCCGAAAGCGAATATCGTAACGGAAATCGAAGAAATCCTCTCCACGGTCGAAGAAGTGGAAAAGCAGGTTCGGTTGGTGGCTCCGGCGCATCCGAACGTGAAGGCATCTCTAACCGGTGTAGCGAAGATCGGCTTGGACGAGATGGAGAGCATTGGATTTTATACGCAACTCTTGTCTTTAGCGGCGTTGATTTTCATCTATCTTCTACTAATGAGAACATTTCGCAGTTGGTTGATTCCTGTCTTTGCCTTGATTCCACTCATCATCGGCATTTTCTGGACACTGGGCGTTCTCTATCTCCTTTTCGGCGGCTTGAATATGTTTACGGCGATGATGATGTTAGTCTTGTTAGGGCTTGGTATTGACTTCTCGATTCATCTGATTTCTCGATTCTGGGAAGCAATCACCGCCGGAGAGGATGTGAAAACAGCTCTCACAATCATGCTGAGCAAGACAGGCACCAGCGTTATCACAGGCGCACTGACCACCGCATTCGCTTTTCTCACGCTGATGATTGCGGAGACAAGAGGAGTTTATGAATTCGGAGCTGCGGCGGGTTTGGGTGTGTTGATAACGTTGATTGCGATTTTTATAACGCTTCCTGCGCTGCTGGCAGTACAACGAAGACGATTTGAAAAACATTTTGCTCGCCGTGGAATACAGACGGATCGTATTGTCTCATCGGATACCGGCGCTTATAATTGGATCGGCGCTGTTGCGAGAGCAGGATGGAACAGGCCGATTCTGTTTTTGAGCATCGCAGGGATTCTCGCCGTCGCTTCGATTTGGGCGATGCAGCATACGGCTTTTGAATATGATTTTATGGAATTGGAACCGAAGGGATTGAAATCGGTGGCGCTGCAGCGGGAGATTCCGAAACGTTTCGGTATCTCTGACCACAGCGCTTGGCTGATTGTGGACAGTATTGAAGAAAGCCGTGAGATGAAAGAGAAGCTGCGCAAGAAAGGACTGGTCGGCGAAGTCGCATCCATCAGCGATTACATTCCTTCGGAAGCGCGGCTAATAGAGTACACTCCGGAGCTCGAAGAATTCCGTGAGAACATCGAGCGCCAAGAGCTTCCCGACTGGAAACCGGATGATTCGCAGCAGCTTGCCGCCGAACTCGACAGGCTTTGGGATAATCTTGATTTGATGAGCAATCTTGCATTTGCGGTAGGGCTTGACAGGATTATCCGGGTCATTGACGAATTGACCGGTTATGATATGGAGACCAATGCGACCGATACGACAGCGATTCTGCCAAGTTTGACACGCACGCTCAATGGAGGAGTTGACGAGACGCGCGCAGGCAATATCGCCGCTGCGTGGGGTCAGCGCATGAAAACAAATCTCTATGATATGGCTGATCCGTCGCCGGTATATGTAAGCGAGTTGCCCGCAGAAATTAAAAGAGCCCATCTCCCACGGGAAGGAGACGGTATTTTGCTGCTGATATTCCCGCGGAAATATCTCTATGATAAAAAGAATCTTGATAGGTTCACAGAGCAGATAACATCTGTAAGTTCGGCGATTTCCGGAACCGAACAGCTTATGGTTTTGATGATGGATAAGACATTGGAAGAAGGACGGCGCGCGGCATTCCTCGCGCTCGGAGTCATCGCTCTTTTGCTGATGATTCATTTCCGTGGGCTGTCGGGATTGCTGGCGTTGATTCCTCTTTCAATGGGAGCTCTGGCGATGCTGGGACTGATGTATTTGATTGGAATGAAATATGATTACAATAATCTAATCGCTGTGCCGATTATTTTGGGAATCGGGATTGATGACGGCGTTCACGCTCTGCATCGCTTCCGCACGGAGACATCTGCTGGAGCGCGAAGAATCTATGACAGTTTTCGGTTTGTCGGTCGCGCGA
>CBDVDL010000296.1:0-2833 GCA_965372735.1 uncultured Alphaproteobacteria bacterium
ATTCAAGTATAAAACCCAACAGTCCTCCCGACCCTTTTTCTGCGACCGCTTTGAACGGCGCCACTAACTTTCTAAAAAACCTGCTTTCGACCGGTTGCAACTTTGCAAAAGAATGCGTATCTTTGAAAGTGCTTACAGCCTATACAGCGCTGCTGTTTTTAACCGTCGTCTGGGGCTTGACTTTCCCGCTGGTTCAGATGGCGCTCAGAGACGTTTCCCCGGCGCTTTTCCTGACAGTGCGCTTTCTGATTGCGGCAGCAGCGATGCTTATCGTTTTCCGGAAGCAGGTAATCCCGGCCAACAGGCGCGATCTGGTAAAAGGCATCGTTATCGGCTTATTCTTATGGGGCGGTTATATTGGCCAGACGACGGGTTTGCAATTTACGGCGGCTTCAAGGGCTGGTTTTCTGACAGGAACTTTGGTGCCGCTGACCCCGCTGTTTGCTTTTTTGCTCTTTGGAGAACGGTTTTCGCTGCGCCTCTGGATTTCCGTCTTTATCGCCTTCTTCGGCATCTTTGTGATGTCACAGCCTTCCATCGGAGGCTTCCGGTTGGGCGATGGACTGGTGCTTATTGGGGCCGCCTGTTTCGCTCTGCAGATTGTTTATATCAATCGCTGGAGCCGAAAAGAAAGCCTGATTGCTCTGGCATGGATTCAGCTTGTGACCAGCGCGTTTTTATCTGCGTGTTCAATGCCGTTCGAAACGATCCGTTTTCATCCGACATTTCTTGTGCTCGAGGCGCTGCTGATTACGGCGATTTTTGCTTCCGCGCTGGCTGTATGGATTCAGATGACGTATCAACCGCGGTTGCCTGCCGCTGCAACGTCCGTGATTTTTGCGATGGAGCCGGTGTTCGCCGGGCTCGCCGCGTGGCTCTTTTTAGCGGAAATACCTCCGCTGCCGACTCTGATTGGAGCCATGCTGATTATCTTTGGAATGATTCTTTCTTCACTAAAAATTGAACGTCGAGGAAACACCTGATGATAAAAATTATTCTTCCGTTCCTGCTTTTTGCTTTGTTTATTCCACCGCTGCAAGCCGCTCCAAGATTGATCATTGACGTGGGGCGCAGTACCCAAAGTTTTCCTGCCGATACGCAAGGAGCCGTTTTGTATATTCCGGCGACGGACACCGCCGCGCCGCGCCTTGTCATTGATCCGTCGCAACTTGCTATCCAGTTCTCTATGGATTCGATCATGCAGGCCACCGAAGACAAATTGCGCGGGCTCGCGTCACAATTCGATGGACTGGAAAATGATGCGGCCATTCAGCAGAAAATTGGCGAATTTATCGGGCAAATCTTCATGGAGCGCGAGTTGGCGCTTTTGGATTTGCAGATTCAAAATGCGATAAACCTGAACGATTCCGTGTTGCTGGCAGGGCTTAAACTCGCTCTGGAAGAACTCTTGCAGCGGAATCCCGAACTGCGAAATATGATTTTGCGCGAAGCGCTTCGCTGAATTCCGGCCGGGTTATCAGTCCAGTTCAGTGGATGATTAAAGATTAAAGTCTGATTCAATTCCATAGTAAATCGCAACGGTATTCATGAACCCGGCTCGGCGGAAAAAAGAGCGCTTCGCTAAGATAAAAAAGATGTGTATCAAAGATAAGATTTCGCTTGGAGAACAACGTGAATCCATGGAAATGTTTTGCAACGATCCTGCTGTGTGTTGTATGTGTTTTGACAGGATATTCTGATGGCTTTTCTCAGCTAACCCCCGCAAATTCCGACGACGTCATTGACATTGCCAACAACTGGCTACGTTTAGGTCAGGAAGTTGAATGGGGATGGACGGCTGCCGCCGATTTCACTCCCGCATCGATACAAGAAATCGACTACCAAGGACAGCTTGTCGCTTATGCTTTGCCCGTCATAGGCGGCGGCTATATCATTACTCCTGCCTTTCAGGAATTGCCCCCGATTACAGCGTACTCCACAGTCTCTTCGTTTGACATCAGCCGGGAAAACGGCTTTTGTGAAATGATTAAGGAAGTGCTGAGTGATAAGATTCTTTTGGTTTCTGAGTATTTGACTAATCCAAATCCGCCTGCCGAATGGCAAGCTTTGCAGGGCGCGATTGAACACCATCGCGCTTTATGGCAAGCGTACGCTGCTGACTACGGGACCTTTACGAAAACTGTCCGGGATGAAAATTTTCGCAGCAGAATCGACAGTGAAAACCAGACGGAAAATCCCTATGGTATTATGAGTGTTGATCCGCTGTTGACGTGTAGTTGGCATCAAGGAGACCCGTACAATCAACTATGTCCGATGGGTGACGGCGGTCGATGCGTCGTCGGCTGCGTTGCAACCGCGACGGCGCAGATTATGAAATACTGGGAATATCCACCCAATGGAACGGGAAGCTACAGCTACTGGTGGGATGGCGACCAATCCTGCGGCGGATCTACTCCCGGAGAATACCTGTCGGTTACACTTAGCGACCCTTATGACTGGGAAAATATACTCGACCATTACGACGGCGGGGAAACTCAAGCGCAGGAAGACGCGGTCGCGGAACTCTGTTACGAAGTCGGAGTCGCGGAAGATATGATGTATGGGGTTTGTGGTTCCGGCACCTATATGTCGAACGCCATGGATGCTTTTACGATTCACTTTGGATACTCCGACCAGATCGATTATCAATACCGCACAAGCTATGGTTCTCCGGAAGCGTGGTTTGATATGCTCGCCGAAGAGCTGAATCAATTACGACCGATGCAATACCACATTTCCCGCCACTCGATTGTCTGTGACGGATGGCGTGTTTCCGGAACCAATCAAGTACATATGAATTATGGTTGGGACAGCAGCCACAACACATGGTACA
>CBDVDL010000297.1:0-2832 GCA_965372735.1 uncultured Alphaproteobacteria bacterium
ATGATCCCCTAATTTCTCTATTCGCCCATGAATGGACGGAGTTGTTGTTTCAATTTCTCCTGCGCTCTCGAAAGGCGAGAAAGCACCGTTCCCAACGGTATCCCGAGCAATTCAGCGGTCTCCTTCGTGGAATAGCCGTTAATCATTCGCATTACGACGACCGCTCGATGTTTCGGATCCAATGACTGAATGGCACGCTGCACAAGTTCTTTTCGTTCGCGAGCATCGATTTCCTTTTCGCCTTGCACCACAAGTTCATCCGGCAGCACTTCCTTCTCTTCATAGCTCCAGAAGCGCAATTTGTTTCTCTTCCTTCGCCTGAGTGCATCAAGGGACAGGTTGATGGCAATTCGGGTCAGGTAGGTTCCGATTTTTGCGTCGCCGCGAAATTTGCCGAGAGAGCGGTGGAATTTAATGAACGTTTCCTGCCCGACATCCTCGGCATCATCTCCCTTGCCGAGAATTCCAATCGCCGTCGCAGCCACAAGCGATTCATAGCGTTCGACCAATTGTTTGAAGGCGGCTTGCTGGCCTTCGCGGGCTTGGGCAAGCAGTACCGTATCCGGCGCATCGCCACTCTTTGGCCTTCGCTTATTAGACGAATCGCTCGAACGATTTATTCCCAAAGCAGTTATATCCAGTTTTTTCTGAGGCTGACCCATGTATCCCACAACAGCACGATTTTCTCTTCCCAATTTCTATAATTAGACGTAGTGAAGACTTGATTTATTCCATTCGATAACCGTTTCCGGTTCATCAGCAATTAAATATAGCAAATCTCGAAGAAAAGTCCAAATCTACGAACACACAACATAAGAATTTGATATTTAAGGTGTTAAAGAAGCGGGTGGTGTAATTTACAGGATAAGGAGAAGGGCAGAGGGTAGGTCAAAACAGGCTGGAGGGTATTCTATCCGGGCACGCGAGGACGCATGTCGCGGCGGCAGAAGGGATGTCTATTGGCTGGCTTTGGAAATAAAAATGCGGCTGCATCATGTAACCACAATGGATCACCCTTACCACCCCTTATTAGATAATACACAAATACTTACCTTGAGCGGCTGACGGGACTCGAACCCGCAACACCCAGCTTGGGAAGCTGATACGCTACCATTGCGTCACAGCCGCAGAGTTGCCCGGAAAACGAACCGAGTTCTGGTCCGTACGTGGCGTCCAGGGAACGATTCGTCCGGGCAAATGGAACATAGGAAACTTCATCGAAAAAGTCAAGAGAAAACGCAAATTGAGTACGGAAGCCTGGAATTTGTTTCTAAACTGTTGTAAATGAGAGTTGAAAGTTTGCAGAAATTTCGGTATAATTAAAGTCTGTGGAAAATTTGGATTTTACGCGAAAAGCGGGCGCACACGTGGGAACGCCCCTACTACGGTTTTTCGGGCGAGGTATCTGCAAACCATGAACATGATTCATCCTCTAATTACACGACTTCTTCGGAACCGCGCCGCATTCTATCGGGAGCTTTCTCAGCGAATCGAGTGGGATGAATTGCGGCAGGCGTTCGAGAGCGCTATAGGGGAATTGCCCGAGCCTGAGCTATCAACAGAAGAGTCTGTCTTTACGCAAACTGAAACACCACTGCTTTCAGCATTGAAACTTGATAAGTGGCTCAAAAAGGACGACATCGGAGTTCCCAGAGCCCGGCGCGTGATTTCTATCGAGAATGCGCTCAATGAAGCATGCGCGCTCGAGCAAACCGGAATCCTTTTATGTGTTGCCCTCGAAGAGGCTTATCCTGAGTTCGTCAGTGGATGGGTATCGGTAAAAGCCGCGCATGAGCGTGCATTTCTTGCGCTTTGTCAGCTTCGCGATGCGCTGGAATACCACCGAATGACGGTTCCTAAGCCGGTTAGTTCTTCGCAGGATAGTGGTTTAGCATGACAGGTAAGTAAGGCGTGTTTTTTGCCTATTAACAGGGTTTAGAAGAAGAAGACGTATCGGCTTTTTGAATAAAAGCGACCCATTTTTGGGCTGGAATGCACCTGAACCGGGCATGCGAGACACATGCCGCGGCGGGAATAGCGGCCGAGGCCTGAGCGACCCGGCTCGGCGAGTGTTGAATCTCTATTGTAAGCCTTCACAATAACAACGACAAATATTACCACGAAAATCTGGACTGCGAGATACTCAAAAGGACTATGTGATGTTGAACTCTTTACGATTTATTATTGCTTTATGCATGATTGGTTCAGGAATTTTGCCTCTATATGCGACGGTTATGAGCGACGAAACTCCTGTCGCCGCGAAACAGCTTTTTGTTTCTGAAGTTTACAGTTCCACCTCGGGAGCGGAGTTCGCCGTTCGGGAGGAACTGCCTGCGCTCGATGCGCCGCTTGATCCCCGAGCGGATACTCAAGCTCGCCCGTTTTCGGCGGGGTTGCTGTGGGTTCTGCCTGCCGGAACGGAAGCGGTGACGGTTGATGTTGTCCCTTACGCTTGGCGGGAAGCCGCGCCGGGAGAAATCAGTGATTCTCTTATGCAGGTTGTCCGGAACGAACCGCTGCCACTCGGCACAGCCGGGCAGGTTGCGATGATGCGCGGAATTCCCCTTTCGACATTCAGTTTTAGCGCTCTGCAGCCGTCGGAAGATGGACAGAACGTGCGCATCTGTACGGATTACCGTGTGCAGATGACTTATGAACGCTCCGGTGCTGCTGCACAGGCACGCAAGCTGTCACCGACGTTCATGGATGTCATCGCGTCTGTCGCGGGGAATTTGGATGAACTACCGCCTGTGCCCGAACGCCATCCCGAACCGTATCTTGTTATCCATTTAGCCGGTGCGAATGTGGACGCGCTGCAGGATTTCGCCAACT
>CBDVDL010000298.1:0-2768 GCA_965372735.1 uncultured Alphaproteobacteria bacterium
CCATATGCACCAAGTCAAACAAACCCCAATCCGCATTTTCAGCAAATGAAACAAGGACATCCACGTCGCTGTCCGGACCAAAATCCTTGCGCAGCACGGAACCAAAAAACGAAAATTCCGTGATCTTCCACTTCCGGCAGAAGGCGGCGATTTTTTCTTGGTCAATGTGAATGTGTGGTTTCATGGGGTTTTCCGAAAAAATAACTTCCTGTCTTCTTGCTGTATCAGATTCGTCACCCGCACGGTGAGGATGTTCACTGCGCCACTTCCGTCGGCCCCCACTGCGGAGCCATGGCTTCCAGACCGGATGTTAGTTTGCGCGGGTGGGTGCCGTCCCAGTTCATCACCCAAATTGCTTCCCGGCCGGAGCGCGTTGACGTGAATGCGATTTTTACGCCATCGGGAGACCATGCCGGGTCGTAATTCGCGCCGGGGCCATACGTCAGTTGCTCCATGCCCGTTCCTTCCGGCGTCATGATGCAAATCTGAAAATTTCCCTGGCGGCTGACATACGCAATCAAATCCCCGCGCGGCGACCACGCCGGTGAATCATTGTAGTTTCCCCCATAGGAAATGCGGCGCACATTGCCGCCATCGGAATCCATACGCCAGATTTGCGGCGCTCCGGTGCGGTCGGAAGTAAACGCGAGCTCGCGTCCCGTCGGCGACCATGTCGGCGATGTGTCGATACCCCAACTGACCGTCAGGCGCGTGCGCTTCGTACCATTCGGGCGCATGCGAAAGATTTCCGCGTTGCCGTCCACCGACGCACTGTACGCCACCCACTTGCCGTCAGCCGATACCGTCGGAGCGCTGTCCACACCGGGGCCATTGACGACGACTGAAATCCGCCCTGTCGATAAATCGTACCGGAAAATATCAGCGTTGCCACGCAGGAAACTGGTGAAAAAAAGTTCCGCGCCGTCCGGTGTCCAGCAGGGCGACATGTGAATTTCCCGGTCATCGGTCAGCGCTTGCGGTGACGCACCGTCCCAGTCCATCACCCATAGATTTTTGAAACCGTCCTGCCGTACGGCGAAAACGAGTCGGCTGGTAAACGCGCCGTCTTCGCCTGTCAGCATCTTCGTAATCCACGCGGCAATCCGATGCGCTGCCGGGCGCAAATCATCGGACGGAAACCGAAATTCCCGCAGATAAATCGGCATCGGCATCGGCGGTTGAGTGATTCCGATATTCGCCGTCATATCCGACCAGCCTGCTTCAATACTACCGATGATTCTAACCGGCTGGTTGGGAAGCTGCAGGAAAAGCGACGTCGTGTCTTCAATGTACGGCGTCGGATCCGCCAGTCTGAAATATCCACTCGCGTCCAAATCCGCCGCGACTAAATCATGCAGCGTCTGGGGCAATTCACTCGCCCACTGCGATGTCGTATCCGCTGTAAACGGCATGACGACAATCGACATGCGTTCGACGGTGTGCGTTTCCACACGCAGCGTATATGTCGGTGGCTGAGCCTGCGATGCGCCTGTGAGTAAACCTAAGAGTACAAAGAGCAATATATTAGTCACCGCCGAGCAGGGTCCCCTGACCCTGCTGCAATCTTCGGGGTCGGCTAATCGTTCGCCGTTGTGGGTCTCCAGACACGCAATGACAGATCTTTTTTGCGCGAAGGGTGAGGGCACCCGTTCGCGGCGATTAAATGGGTCGGCTGCAAGCAGCCAACACCGCCGTAGTTCTTTGATGAAACGTTTATTTCTATCGTGATGGATTCGAGACAAATTCAAAATTAATTCCGAGCTCGCTGGCATCAAAGTTTGCTGGCAATGGAGGAAAGCGTCCCGCTCCGCGAACCGCACGTTCCGCCGCTTGGTCAAAAAGGAAATCTCCGGATGATTGCTTGCGGCGCAACCTCATAATATCGCCTCGCTTGGAAATGCGAAATTCCATAATCGTCATCAGCGCCTTGCGTCTTCCGGGAGGCGGCCAGAAGTTTTGTTCGATTTTGGATTGAACCAGCGCCAGATACCAATCCCCGGTGAAACCACCGCTGACGCGCATTGTTCCCGCCGTACCGGTGAGCGCCTGCTCTTTGCCGTTCGGTTTCTCCTGCGTTGCGACAGGCGGGGGCTTTTTCGGCGCTGTTTTCTTTTTTGTCGTCGCTTTTTTCTTCGGCGGCGTTACCAGCCGCTTCTTGGGTTTCGGCGGTTCAGGTTTGGCGACCTCTGCACCCTGCTGCGCGCTGGATGCAGGAGGAGCCGCCGGGCGAATTAGCCTGACGACTGTCGCGGACGGCAGAGGCCTGCGCTCAGGAGCAAACCGGATTCCGCCCCATATCATCCCTCCGACAAAGAGGGCGTGAAGCAGCAATGAACCAAGGATATACGGCGTCATTTTCCAGTTATCGGTTCCGCCACCAGCCCGAGGTCTTCGACGCCCGCTCCCCTCAGGATGTCAATGACTCGCAGCACCTCGCGGTAAGCAACATTCTGGTCTGCGCGCAAAAAAACCGGTTCGCGGCTTCCCGGAGCATACACTTGCTTGAACGCGATTTCAAACTGCGCCGTGGGCACTTTCGTTTTGTCAATATAGAGCGTGCCGTCTTTGGCGATATTGATCTCGATGCCTTCTTCCGTCGTCGAGCGCGCGTTCGCGGCTTCAGGAACTTCGATATCGAGCGAGCTTTTCAGCATCGGCGCCGCCACCATGAAGATAATCAACAGCACCAGCGTGACATCCACCAATGCGGTGATATTAATATCCGGGATTGGCCGGTAAGGAAGTTTAAATTTTTTCATAGTGCTGCC
>CBDVDL010000299.1:0-2713 GCA_965372735.1 uncultured Alphaproteobacteria bacterium
GGATTTTCGTCAGATCTTCCTCAGTCAGCTCGATATTCTCATCTTGAGCTCGCCTCTGAGTAATGACATTCTGAATCACTTGTGTATATGCTTCATAGAGGATTTCACGAGACCCGATTTCCGCGATGACACCCGGTTTCGGTCCACTTCCTTCAAATCCTCCCGCTCCCCAGCTAAAAACAATCGTAAGCAAGAATGCGATCACGAGAGTCCACATAATCAGTGGCATATTATCGCGCATCTCTTTCATCATGATCGGAATACGCTCCCTAAGATTAATCCGAATTTATACCAATCTTTTAATATATGGATTTCATTGATAAAAATCAAGACACTTTTTCTTCCCCAAAGGCAGCCCCGCGAAAACGCCTCCTTCTCCGCCGAGCCGGGTTCAGCGCAGGTTTCCGTCTGCCAAACGATAAAACCAGCGCGCGTAACCCGGCCGGAATCCTGCATACTTCCCACAAGCATAGAAATTCCAAAGACATAGCACTGCTAAACAACCGAAATGTTCTTGTGAATGTTCAAATGCCCGCTTATGCGAAAAGCATTTCCTTGAATCCCCAAGTGCTTAATAAATAACAATATAAATTACTCGTTTCAGAAACGATAACGTACTCTCTGCCACCAGTTTGCATTTTTGGCAGGTATGATATAAATTACTGGCTATGGCGGATTTCCAGCTTGTTTCCTCTTTCAAGCCTCAGGGCGACCAGCAACAGGCCATTGATGAGCTTCTCGATGGCTTGCGACGCGGCGAACGTTTTCAAACCTTCCTCGGAGTCACCGGCTCCGGCAAAACGTTCGTGATGGCGAATGTCATAGCGAAAATCGGATTGCCGACGCTCATCATGTCCCATAACAAAACGCTCGCGGCTCAACTCTATGGCGAATTCAAATCCTTCTTCCCTCACAACGCCGCAGAATTTTTTATCAGCTATTACGACTACTACCAGCCGGAAGCTTACCTCCCGCATACGGATACTTATATCGAAAAAGAAACGGATGTCAACGAGGAAATCGACCGGCTGCGGCTAAAAGCGACGACCTCTCTGATGGAACGCGACGATGTCGTGATTGTCGCCTCCGTTTCGAGTATATACGGACTCGGTTCCCCGAAAGACTACCGTGAACTGCTTCTGTTCCTGCAAAGAGGCGAAGATTATGATCGCCGCGAGATGCTGAAACGTCTCGTGGATATGCACTATGTTCGCAATGACGTGGGTTTCCCGCGAGGTTCGTTTCGCGTCCGGGGAGATGTCGTCGAAATCCATCCGGCGTATGAAGAGACCGCCATCCGCGTCGAATTTTTTGGCGACACCATCGAACGTATCACGACGATTAACATCCTGAGCGGAAACGTGCTTCGTGAGCAGCAACGAGCCGCTATCTACCCCGCCAAGCATTTCATTACGTCGATTCCGAACCTGCAGCGCGCCATGAAAGACATCCGCAAGGAACTCGATGAACGCGTCGAAGAACTACGTACATCCGGCAAACTCCTCGAAGCGCAAAGGCTCGAACAGCGCACGCGCTACGATTTGGAAATGATGGCGGAGGTCGGGTACTGTTCTGGCATCGAAAACTATTCGCGTCATCTGGCGGCGCGTGCGCCCGGCGAACGTCCGGCATGTCTTTTCGATTATTTCCCCGACGAATTCCTGCTCATCGTGGACGAATCCCATGTGTCGGTTCCTCAGATTCGGGCGATGTATCGCGGCGACCGCCATCGCAAAGAAACGCTGGTGGAATATGGTTTCCGCCTCCCTTCCGCTCTGGACAACCGCCCGATGTTCTTTGAAGAATGGGAAAATATTAGTCATCGGTGCATTTTTGCTTCGGCAACTCCGGGAGATTATGAAATCGAAAAGTCGAAAGGCGTCATCGTCGAGCAAATCATTCGACCGACGGGACTGTTAGATCCGCCGATTGACGTGCGTCCGATTAAAGGACAGGTTGATGATTTAGTTTCGGAAATTCGTGAGACGGTCGAGCGCGGTGAACGCGTGCTTGCGCTGACGCTGACCAAACGCATCTCGGAAGATTTGACCGAATACCTGAAGACGCTTAACATTAAAGTGCGCTATCTGCACAGTGAAGTAATGTCTCTCGACCGCGTGGATATTCTGCGCGACTTGCGGCTTAAAAATTTCGACGTGCTCGTCGGGATCAATCTCTTGCGCGAGGGATTGGATTTGCCGGAAGTGTCTCTTGTCGCTATATTAGATGCTGATCAGGAAGGTTTCCTGCGCAGTCGGCGCAGCCTGATGCAAATCGCCGGACGAGCCGCGCGTAATGTCGCCGGGCGAGTGATTTTCTACGCCGATAAAATCACCGATTCCATGAAGTATGTCATCGATGAAACCACTCGCCGCCGCGACATCCAGCGCAAATACAACGAAGAACACAACATCACACCCGAATCTATCACGAAATCCGTCGAGGACATCCTGCGCACAACCGTCGTCGCGAACCGAAAGGTCAAAGAAGAAATCAAGACGCCCAAGACGGACTATATGACCGTTTACGATATCGAGAATCTCATCTCCCGCCTCGAAAAAGAAATGCGCCGCCTCGCCAAATCCCAAGAATTCGAGGAAGCTGCCAAGCTGCGAGATGAGATAAATCGATTGAAAGAAAAATTAGGATAAATAACCCGGTAGTGCCGCACGGGTCTGTTGCCCAAATCGGTTGTATTGAGTCGGGGGAGGGG
>CBDVDL010000300.1:0-2696 GCA_965372735.1 uncultured Alphaproteobacteria bacterium
CACGATACTCTTCAGGCAGTTTCATTTTTTTACTCTCGCTCTTAATGCGATAATTTCGCTAACTCAGAGAGAAGGCCAGCTTAAAAAAGCTGACCTCGGGGAAAGCTTGAGAACGACTCGCTTATCCGGCATGAAAGATATTCCGGAGTACGTAGTACGCCATTTGTGGATTCTCTTTCAAGCGCCGTGTCGAGTACGGATACCACATTTCCCCGAACGGGACATAAATCCGCAGCCGGTGTCCCGCCTCTAAAATAATTTTTCGAAGCTCCGAGTCCACACCCAGAAGCATTTGAAATTCGTATTTGTCTTTCGAAAGCCCAAATTCGCGAACCAGCCGCATCCCTTCCCAGACAAGCTGCTCGTCGTGCGTGGCAATTCCCACATACGCTCCCTCCCGCAACATGCGTTCCAGAACGAGTGTGAAATTGCGGCGGATGAGTTCCCTGTCTTTATAGGCGATGCGCCGCGACTCGTTATAAATGCCTTTGCAAAGCCGGAAATCGGTCGCGCCATCATTCATCAGCATATCCGTGTCCGCTAATGTGCGCCGCATGTACGACTGCAGAACAATCCCGACATTGTCAAATTCCTTGCGCAGCTCGTTGAAAATGCCGAGCGTATCATCGGTCGTTTCGGAATCTTCCATATCAATGCGGACAAAAATGCCTCGCTTGTGGGCATCTTCGACCAATTCTCGAAACGTCTTGACGCAAAACGCCGGATCAAGTTTCAGCCCCATCTGAGTCAGTTTCACTGATATGTTGGCGTCCAGATTCTCCGACTGAATCATTTCCAACGCTTGATGGTATGTATTCTTGGGTTTCGCAGCTTCCTCACGGACGGAGATTTCTTCGCCCAGTACATCCATCGTCGCCATCATCCCCTGCGAGTTCAGCTCTTTAATCACACGCACAGCGTCTGCGAGAGCTTCCCCCGCAATATAGGGACGTGAAAAGTATTGCACAATCGGTTTGGGAACCAAAGGGATACCCAGCACTAACAATCGGTAGATGAGGTTCATAGGCTTTTAAGTTTGAAAAGGTTCGTTGTATGGAAACAATTCCGTTGAAAGATAGCGTTCACCTGTATCGGGAAGCAACGTCACGACGGTCTTTCCTTTCCCCAATCGGCGACAAATCTGCACCGCTGCATGCGCCGCCGCTCCGGAAGAAATCCCGGCCAAAATGCCTTCGAGGCTCGCCAGTTTGCGTGTCATCTCAAAGGCATCATCCTTTTCCACCGTAATGACTTCATCGTAAATTTTTGTGTCGAGAATTGTGGGAACGAAATTCGGTCCCCAGCCCTGTATCTTATGCGGGCCCGGTTTGCCTTCCGTCAGCAAGGGACTGTCTTTGGGTTCACATGCAAAGATTTTCAGCTTCGGATATTTTTCCCGGAGGAAACGTCCCGCGCCGGTAATCGTTCCGCCTGTGCCGATGCCAAAACAAACGGCATCAATCGGCCCCGGCACCTGCTCAAAAATTTCCGGCCCGGTCGTTCGATAATGGATGTCGGGATTCGCCAGATTATCAAATTGACGGGGAACAAACGAATTTGCGATTTCCGCGGCTGCTTTGTCCGCCCCTTCAATAGCGCCTTTCATGCCCTGAGCTCCGGGCGTCAGAACAAGTTCAGCGCCATACGCTTGCAGGAGTTTGCGCCGTTCCACGGTCATCGTGTCCGGCATCACCAAAACGCAGCGGTAGCCTTTCGCCGCGCACACCATCGCGAGTCCGATGCCGGTATTTCCACTGGTGCCTTCGACGACCACTCCACCCGATTTCAATGTCCCATCTTTTTCAGCCGCTTCAATCATGGAAACAGCAATGCGATCCTTGACCGAAAAGGCGGGATTGCAGCTTTCCAACTTCATCCAGAGCGTCGCATCGTTATTGCCGACGATACGATGCGCTTTTACCACCGGCGTTTGACCGACAAGATCATAAATATGATCCCCGTGACGCGCCACAACAATCTCCCTTATTTGTTGTTATCCTCTCTTGTAGCCTATCTTGCGCAAAAATCCAATCCGCTCGGAAATATCTTTATCCGTCTCGATTCCCTTGGGCGACTCACCGTCAATCACGCCCACAATACCACGACCGCCTTCCGCTTCGACAACAAGCACCTGCAGCGGATTCGCGGTCGCGCAATAGACGCAGCATACTTCGCGGCAAGCCTTCACCGCCGGAAGAACATTAATCGGATAAGCGTCACGCATGAAAATGCAAAACGTGTGTCCCGCGCCAATCGCCTGCATGGTATCGACAGCCAATTTCCGAAGAGCTTCGTCGTTGCCGTCATGGCGAATCAAACACGGCCCGGATGCTTCGTTGAATGCAATCCCGAATTTTCCCTGCGGCACAGTGTTCACCATGATTTCATAGAGCTCCTCGACCGTCTTGATGAAATGACTCTGGCCGAGAATAAAATTCGCCCCTTCCGGAATCTGAACGGGTACTTGTAAAATATCCATGATTCTTTATCCTGTAGCTAAATCGTTCCTCGCCGAATGGAGTTCTATGATCTCTCACAATGCACCGATACCATTTGGATGTGTGGTACTACAAACCCAATTCCCCGGAAATCTCCTGCATGGCTTGTTGTGAAAGCTCCAAGAAATCCTCAAGCTCTAATCCCAGCTCACTGCACGAAGCCATCTGTTCGCGGCTGGCGCCAGCGGCAAAGTGCTT
>CBDVDL010000301.1:0-2671 GCA_965372735.1 uncultured Alphaproteobacteria bacterium
GTTCATGCTGCATTACAATTTCCCACCCTAGTCGGTCGGCGAAATTCGCAAGTTTCTGGGACAGTCGCGCCGGGAAGTCGGGCATGGGAATCTTGCATGGCGAGCCTTGCATTTCATGTTGCCGGACTTCGAAGAATTTCCCTATACCATTCGAATCGTGTCGGATGTTTTGGAATCCAATGGTTCGTCGTCTATGGCGACGGTCTGCGCCGGTTCATTGTCCCTGATGGATGCTGGTGTCCCGATTAAGAAGCCCGTGGCTGGCATCGCGATGGGGCTTATCAAAAAAGGAGAGCAGACCGCGATTCTATCCGATATCCTCGGTGATGAAGATCATCTGGGCGATATGGATTTCAAAGTCGCCGGAACGCGAGATGGAATTACCGCCTGTCAGATGGATATCAAAATCGAAGGTATCTCATCCGAGTTAATGCGCAAAGCTTTGGCGCAGGCTCGCATAGGCATCGATTTCATTCTGGACAAAATGACTCAGACGCTGGAAAAACCGCGTCCGGCAATCTCGCCATACGCGCCGCGGATTCTTTTCCTCAAGATTGATCCGGAAAAAATCGGCTTCATCATCGGCCCCGGAGGCAAAACGATTCGAGATATTATCGACCGAAGCGGCGCGAGGATTGACATCGAAGACGATGGAACGATCTGCATCGCTTCCACGGATACCGCTCAAGCGGAAGCTGCCGTCGATATTATCGAGAAGATGCTTGAAGTTCCTGAAGTGGGGAAGGTCTATCACGGTATCGTCAAGCGAATCACGGACTTTGGAGCCTTTGTCGAAATTCTGCCCGGACGCGATGGCTTGCTTCACATTTCTGAGATCGAACACAGGCGCATCCGCAAAGTAAGCGATCATCTCCAACTCGGTGATGAAGTAGATGTGAAGCTCCTGAAAGTCGATGATCAAGGCAAGCTGGATCTGTCGCGGAAGGCTCTGCTTCCTAAAGACGATTCGGATGGAAATCGTCCTCACCGTCCTCAAGCTCGAGAAAAAGCGAAACCTTGACAAACACATCCCTCTACCATAAAACAGAACTTCCCGGAGGACTGAGGATTGTCAGCGAACAAATGCCCGGCGTGCGCTCCGTCGCGCTTGGCATTTGGGTCACTGTGGGCTCCCGACATGAAACGGAAGCAACGAGCGGGATTTCCCATTTCATCGAGCACATGGCTTTCAAAGGCACCAAAAATCGCAGTGCTTTGGATATTGCGCGAGCGATTGAGCAGGGCGGAGGATACGTCAATGCATTCACCGGGAAAGAACTAACGTGCTTCTTTGTCCATGTTCTTGACGAGCAACTGCCGACAGCCATCGAGATTCTCTCTGATATTCTGGCTAATTCTTTGTATGCCGCAGAGGAAATCGAGAAGGAGAAACAGGTCATCCTGGATGAAATTCGCGACCTTGAAGACAGTCCGGATGAATTGACTCACGAACGGTTTGCACGTGCTCTTTTCGCGTCCCATTCTCTATCTCGCCCGATTCTTGGTTCACCGCAAAATGTTTCAAGTTTTACCCGTGAAGATCTGCTTCAATTTATCGGTTCGCATTATGTTCCGAATCGAATCGTCGTTGCGGCTGCGGGAAGTGTGGACCATGATCGATTGATTGAGCTCGTTGAAGCGAAGCTGCAACTCCCAAAGGGAATGCCGGAACCTGATGGCGTGATACCATCTGCGGCAGCATCCAAGCAAATTCGCGAACAGCGTGCCATTCAGCAGGCTCATGTTTGTCTTGGCGGGCGAGGGCTGAAATATCGCGACGACCGCCGGTATGTGCTTTCCGTTTTGGTGACGGCTTTAGGTGGCGGGATGTCATCTCGGCTTTTCCAGAACATCCGTGAAAAGCATGGCATGGCTTACGCGATTTATTCCTTTGCCGATATGCTGTCGGATACCGGTGTTCTGGGAGTTTATCTGGCAACAGATGCGTCGCGGGTTGATAAGGCGATTGAACTGGTACACAAAGAATTGCGTGACCTGCGAAACGTGCCACTGCTGCAGGATGATTTGAAGGGAGTCAAAACCCAGCTCAAAGGAAACATCATGCTCGGACTGGAACAGGTTTCGAGTCGAATGAACCGGGTCGCCAAGATGGAAATTTACTTGGGGAAACCGGTTGGCCTTGCCGAAATCAGCCGACGAATTGATGCGGTTACCGAGAGTCAGGTACAAGACCTCGCGGATGAACTGTTCAACGAAGAAAAGCTTATCACTATAATTCTGGAACCTGAAAACTCTATTAATAGCAATTAGGGTTACGTCAAGGTCTCGAAAGAAGACAAAGAAATCCTCCTCGGATTGAATATTGTAGAAGGGAAGATCGTCCATAAGGGCGTTTCCGATGCCTTTGATCTTCCTTATACTCCTGTAATACAAGTGCTTCCGTAGTATTTTGACTCTGCGTATCACGATAAAACGACTGCCGCACGCACCGGCAGAGCTTCCGGAATATGCTTCCGCAGCTGCTGCGGGGCTGGATCTTCGCGTAGCAACCAACAGCCCCGTCACCATCAATTCGGGCGAGCGGCAAATCATCCCGACAGGCTTTGCCATAGCCATTCCCGAGGGTTTCGAGGGGCAAATACGGATGCGGTCGGGAGTTGCGCTGGAAAAGGGCCTACTGCTTCCGAATGCTCCCGCTACCATTGATGCA
>CBDVDL010000302.1:0-2666 GCA_965372735.1 uncultured Alphaproteobacteria bacterium
GTTCGACAATAAACGAACGTTCCGCTTCGGTCAGGTCAGCAGCAGGAATTCGTGACACTCGTTCAAATTCATCGGCGATGGGAGCTTCGGATTGCTCAGCAATTTGTTCCAGTAATACGGGAGAGAAATTGAACGTCACCTGAGCATTTTCATCTTCACAAACAGCCGCCATATCCGTATAACCGCGCGCGGCATGAAGTCGCACCCACGGCATCAAGGCACACTCGGAACTCGGCAAACGGTAGCAGGGCTGGTGATGGTGCCAAAGAAACAGAATAGGAAGCGGTTGTGGCTTTTTCATAATGAAGCAGCGAACATCATCCCCTCGGGGACAACGGTAATCCCCCGAGACGTCACTTTGAATTTTGCGGCATCGTCACTTGGATTTATGCCGATTTGCATGCCGGAAGGAATTTCGACTCCTTCCCCGATAATCGCTCGGTGAACACGCGCCCCCCGGCCGATTTGAACTCCCTCCATCAGAATCGAATCCGTGACAAGAGAATAACTGTTCATTCGGACTCCCGGCGATAAAACGGAGCGATATACGCGCCCTCCGGATATAATGCATCCGGGAGAAACAATCGAGTCGTAGGCTGCACCGACACGGCCTTCATGTTCGAATGAGAAAACCGACTTCGCGGGAGGATACTGTCCCTGATAGGTTCGAATCGGCCACTTTTCATCATAAAGATTGAAAAGAGGTTCCACATTGACGAGGTCCATGTTCGCATCATAGTACGAATCGATGGTTCCGATATCCCGCCAGTACTGATAGGCTTCTCGATTTTTATCTCGGAAGACATGCGCAAAAACTTTTTCTTTCCGTTCAATCAGATGCGTCAGGATGTTGCGTCCGAAATCGTGAGCAGAGACCTTTTGTTTCGCGTCTCTAATTACCTCACGAACGAGCCTTGGCGTGTTAAAAATATAAACTCCCATTGAAACGAGGCATTTGTTTGGGTCACCGGGTATCGTCGGAGGATCAGGAACTTTTTCTAGGAATTCTCGAATCCGAAAATCCGATTCGATATTCATCACACCCATCTGTTTCGCGCTTTCCTTTTCCAGCTCGACAGCCGCAACTGTCACTTCCGCACCACTCTGCTGATGAGAGGCAATCAATTCATGGTAATCCATCTTATAGACATGGTCACCGGAGAGCAGCAGAACATGCGCAGGTTTGTGACGTTCGAACAAATTGATATTCTGGTACACCGCATCAACATTCCCGACATACCAACCCTCAGCCGAGCGGTGTTGAGGTGGAACGGATTCGATGAACTCACCGAGTTCCTGTTTGAACAGCGGATTCCATCCCATCCGAATATGACGGTCGAGACTGACCGAACTGTATTGCGTCAGCAAATACAATTGGCGAACTCCGGAGTTCAAACAGTTCGACAGCGTAAAATCGATAATCCGATAAATCCCGCCGAATGTCACAGCGGGTTTGGCCTTTTCCTTCGTCAACGGGTAAAGTCGCTCTCCGCGCCCCCCCGCCATTATCACCGTAAGCGTATCCATCGTTTTCTCTTATTTTGCCTGCTGAGACGTGAGTAATTCTTTCACGCGTGTTTTCAGTTCCGTCAAATCCCCTGACTTGACGACATAAGCATCCGCCGACCACGTCATGAAGTTGTCCTTATAGACAGAATAGGCCGTATTCAGAATCACAAGCTGCCGTTTGTCTTTGGCAAGAATCTTTTCCATCAGCTCGATTCCGTTCATTCCCGGCATCTGAATATCGAGAATGATAAGGTCATACTGTTTTGTTTTCAAAAGGTCGAGGACTTCCTGCGCGTTCTCAGCTACGGTCACATCGTAGCCTTCATCCTCCAGCTCGGTTTGATAGAGCAGTCGCAGGTTTTTTTCGTCGTCGGCGACCAGTAGTTTCTTTTTCATGATTGCCTCTTGTCTATTTCAAGGGATAAATCCAAAGATGGAGCGGAATGCGTCAGAGCTCCAATCGAAATCGCGTGCACACCCGTTCGGGCATAGGCTTGGACGTTCTGCAGATTGACTCCGCCCGATACTTCAAGTTGTATGTTTTTCGGGGCTACCTTCACCGCCTGCTCGACCTGTGAAACGTGAAAATTATCTAACAGAAAACTCGTGAAGCCCAACTGAATTCCTTCTTTCAATTCTTCAATGGACGTGACTTCAAGCTTGCCTCGCTCGATAATATCCCGATAGGTATCCGAGGCTTCTCTTGCGAGCTCACTTAATCTCTCGGCCAATCCCGGCAGTCCTCCGAGGACGGCAAGATGATTGTCTTTAATCAAAACGGCGGATTGTAGACTATCGCGGTAACAGTCCCCTCCTCCGCTTCGAATCGCTTCGACTTCGAGTGCTCGCAGTCCCGGAGACGTTTTCCGTGTTCCGAGTATCTCGACGGAACGTCCCTCGGTTGCTCGAGCAAACTCCGCGGTCAATGTAGCGATTCCCGAGAGGTGGCAGAGAAAATTCAGCGCGGTACGTTCTCCCCGGAGGATTGCTCTAAGATTTCCGGTGACTCGCATGATTTTATCGCCCGGTTCCAAAGCTTCGCCGTCATTTTTGAAGACTTCGATTTGAAGCTCGGAGTTCAGTACTCGAAAGACTTCCGCGCCGGGTTTTGTTCCCGCCAGAATTCCTTCAGCTTTCGCCTGTACGATGCCTGTGGT
>CBDVDL010000303.1:0-2650 GCA_965372735.1 uncultured Alphaproteobacteria bacterium
ACATGCCGAACCGCCGCGACGAAACCGGGCCGTAGATAATCCCACTTTTCAGCGCTAAATATGCAGACATGTTACCAGCCTCGCGTTTGCAGCAATTCTTCTTCGGGCATCTTGGAGGTATCCAGCCCCGGCATCGCCTTCTGAAGCCCGGCCGAAACTTCCGCCAGCACTGCCGCATCCTGATAATGCGCAACCGCCTTAACGATAACTTTTGCACGCGCCGCCGGGTCTTCCGATTTGAAAATCCCTGAACCCACGAAAACCGACTCCGCGCCGAGCTGCATCATCAGCGCCGCGTCCGCAGGCGTCGCGATTCCGCCCGCCGCGAAATTCGGAACGGGCAGTTTGCCGAGTTTCTGCACTTCCTGAACAAGTTCGAGCGGCGCGCCGAGCGCTTTAGCTTCCGCCATCAATTCTTCAGCGGGCAAAAGCTTAATGCGGCGGATGCTGCTCATAATCGAGCGCATGTGCCGGACGGCTTCGACAATGTCGCCGGTTCCCGCTTCGCCTTTCGTGCGAATCATCGCCGCACCTTCACCGATGCGCCGCAGCGCTTCGCCTAAATCCCGCGCTCCGCAAACCACCGGCACCTTGAAGGCATATTTGTCGATGTGATTCGCTTCATCGGCGGGAGTCAGCACTTCGCTCTCGTCGATGAAATCCACTTCCAGCGCTTCGAGAATCTGCGCCTCGACGAAATGTCCGATGCGGCATTTGGCCATCACGGGAAGCGAAACCATTTCCTGAATTTCATGGATGCGCTGCGGGTCAGCCATGCGCGCCACGCCGCCTTCGCGCCGGATGTCCGCCGGTACGCGTTCCAGAGCCATGACGGCACACGCTCCCGCGTCTTCGGCGATGCGAGCTTGTTCGGCATTAGTCACGTCCATAATCACGCCGCCCTTCAGCATCTCCGCGAGACCGATTTTTGTGCGAAATGTTCCCGTCAGAATCATGGCTTCACCTCATAATATGGTTGAATGAAAATAAATCTCTTTTCGCCGCGGCGTATCTCCAGATGCGCCCGGAAAAATGCGGTTTATGAAATCGTTTTGTGCCGTAGGGATAGGTCTGTGACCTGTCCGCTTACCATAATCCTCTTACGGTCGGGTCACAGACGCCGACCCTACAAGTAATTTACCGGGCACGCGAGGACGCATGCCGCGGCGGTGACTTTTGGGTGTGCTCACTCCGCTTCGTTCGAAGGGGGATGTGCTGTTCCTTCGTCCTGAGAAAGCATGACGTCCATGTATTCATGCATGTCGTCGAGAGTCGCGTACTCCATCGACGGCAAAGGAATGTGCGTGCGAATGCCTTTGTAGTGAACGATATGCCCCGGCACGCCGACGACTGAGCAGTGGTCCGGGATGTTGCGATTGATGACAGTCGTTGCGGCTCCGATTTTCACATCGCTGCCAATCAGAATCGGCCCGAGAAGGCTTGTGCCTGTGCCGACGAGGCAGTTGCTTCCAAGTTTGGGATGGCGGCGACCGCGAACGGATTTCGTACCGCCCAGTGTGACGTTATGAAAGATAATACAGTTCTCGCCGATTTTCGCGGTCTCTCCAATCACGACTCCCATGCCGTGGTCGATGAACAATCCTTTGCCGATGCTGGCGCCGGGATGAATTTCCACGCCAGTCAGGAAACGATTAAGCTGCGACAAAATGCGCGGAATAATCGGCAGCTTTATCCGCCAGAGAAAATGGGTCAGACGATGAATCAGGATTGCGTAGAAAGTCGTATAGCATACGAGCACTTCCAGCCAATTACGGGCGGCGGGATCGTTCTTGCGAATTGCCCGAAAATCCGCCTGAATTGTTTGCAACATCCACGTTTCCTCTGTAAAAACACACCGATGCTTAACTTATTAAGATACTGATAACAGAGAACTTTGTCAAGCTGACCCCGACCTGACATGGTGTCGGCACCGATTTTGCAAATTCTGTTTCTGGTCTAACTTGAGGTGTTGTAATGAAGCAACTTTTTAAGCTATCCGGTCTCGTTGGAGGCATCGGTTTTGGCATTCTGGGAATCCTTATGTTGTTCTCAGGCCGACCTGAAGCCGCTTGGCAAAGTGGTATCATTGATGCGGCGGATAACATGTTTTAATCCAGCTGCACAGAGCCGCTGAAAGCACGACCGTTTCAGCTCCCTATCCCGGAACAAGCGTATGAAGAGCCGGAAATCCCTCCAACGGCACAAATTCGATTGCTCAGCAAGGAAGCGGAGGAGTTCGCCGGACAATTGCCCGTCGGCAACCCGTCGGAACCTGAAATCAGTCCCCCGAAACCCACGGCACTTATTGTCGATGAAGATGAAACCGTGCGCTCTCTTGCGGAACTTCATGCCTCCTTCCGCTGTGTCGAAATGCGAATTTTCTTGGCTCTTCACCCGTATCATTGTGAAAAATATGGATATACAAATATAAGATAGTGTTGAATTTTACTTGAATTATCTTGAATAAATACTTATATTTTAATATCTGGGGGAATATACTTATTAGGTTTTAATCGATAAGTTCTTTAGATTTTCTTTATGCAAACGTTCAGTTTTTTTTAGGAGGAAAGCATGAAACGCTCATTTGGATTTTTTGCACTTTGTCTGGCTCTGCCGCTTTTTTTCGGGGTGTTTAACGCAGCCCAAGGAC
>CBDVDL010000304.1:0-2649 GCA_965372735.1 uncultured Alphaproteobacteria bacterium
CATCCAGTCCATCGTGGAAGCGCCTTCATCCACTTCCCCCATCCGATGAAGCCGACCCGAGTAAAAGAGCATACGCTCGGTTGTCGTCGTCTTACCGGCATCAATATGCGCCATGATACCGATATTACGCGTTGCATCCAGAGACTCTTTACGACTCGAAGCCACTTTTCGCGACTTAACCTTTTTTATTTTTTGAAGTTCCAAAAGGGTGACGTCCAAATTCCTGTTTCATTACCACCGGAAGTGAGCAAAAGCCTTATTGGCTTCGGCCATGCGATGAGTATCCTCACGCTTCTTAATTGCTGCGCCTTCGCCTTTGGAAGCGGCGATTAATTCAGCGGCAAGCTTGTCAGCCATGTTTTTCTCTCCACGGCTTTTCGCGAAACTGATAATCCATCGAATCGCCAAAGCTTCTCGTCGGTTTGTGCGAACTTCCACGGGCACCTGATAGGTCGAACCCCCAACACGCCGAGATTTCACCTCGACTTTGGGTTCCACATTCCGAATCGCTTTTTGAAAGACTTCGAGAGGATCCGTTTTTATCTTTTCCTCAATCTGATTAAGTGCTCGATAAAGAACGGTTTCCGCAATCGACCTCTTCCCCCGGCGAAGGAATCCGTTGATAAACCGGGTGACAAGTACATTGTGATACTTCGGATCCGGCAAAAGCACTCTTTTTATGACACGTTTACGGCGAGGCATAATCGCTATTCACTTTATAAAATATTTCGTTGGAACAATTCGCTTGAAGGGCAAATGACGGCTTACGTACTTGCGGCTTTCTTCTTCTTCGTCCCGTATCTGGAGCGACTCTGGTTGCGCCCATCGACTCCGGACGCATCGAGTGTCCCTCGGACGATATGATAGCGGACACCGGGCAGATCCTTAACTCGCCCCCCGCGCACCAGCACAATCGAGTGCTCTTGGAGATTGTGACCCTCGCCCGGAATATACGCGGTTACTTCAATGCCGTTCGTCAACTTGACACGGGCAACCTTGCGCAAAGCCGAATTCGGCTTTTTAGGCGTTGTGGTATAAACTCGCGTACAAACACCGCGACGTTGCGGGCAGCGACCTAGGGCTGGTGCGGACGATTTTGACGTCACCGTTTTCCGCCCTAAGCGAATTAGTTGTTGAATCGTGGGCACTGATATCTCCGTAAAAGGTTAATCTTTGTAATAATATAAAATTTTTCCTTATTTGTCAAGTCCTTTTTCTTGCATGCTTTTCATTTTGGCCCCTTGATGATAATCGCTAATTCTTCGAGGTCAAACCGAATAAGAGAATTGGCATAAGTTTATAATTATCAAACTATTATGTTTACTATTCTGCTTACAGCATGCGCTATTTCGCGTAAAACGATGACCCTTCCCATGCTATGCGAAGTTCCTTAAATTTCGTTATCTTCTTAATAATACAAAACATACAAACTTGCCTGAAGGAAATCGCACCTGCTCTCTTCTTACCATGTGTCTCCCGGAAATGACATGATTCTTGCTGATGCCTCTCTATATCATCCGGTCAGGACATGTCCTCTACGCAATAAAGCGTATACTGCTTGTTGCCTTCTGCAGGAGAACTGTGCTTATTCTCCGCTTGCGATTCTGCTTACTTATTGGTAAATTTGGCTTTTTCACGAGCTTTCTTAAGTGGATTTCCCAATATTCGAGAGCATCCTAATTGGAACTCTTTTCGACGATATGTGACACATCAACTATATAGGACCTCCTGAAACCATTCCACACAGAATCAACAGAAATTTTCTTTCCATCGGGGTTCCAACGCGGATGTAAATCGCAGCGCGTCGTCCTGAAGAATTTCGGAGAATGCAGGAAGCTTCCAACTTTCTTGAGTTCTTCTCGTTGAACTTCGTATATTAAAAGATTTTTATGAAAACTCTCGTCCGGATTTGTATCCGTCAGTACCCATCGGCGATCCGGAGAATACGAAGGATGACCATCTCCAAACTCGTCTAATAAACCGCCGCCGATGATGTCATAAGATCCATTCACAGCATTTATCAGGAAGTACGTGGTCTCTTTGCCTGGAATCCTGCCATAGACAATCAAGTGATCATCGTCACGCCAACTATAATGGGAAATCAATTGACTCTCAAAGATGACGTGAAGGTCTGTTCCATCTTTATTCATTATATATAGGCGCGAGTATTTAACCCTGGCGCCGTACCAACGGTGCATAAAAACGCATCTTTGTCCAGTTGGTGAATACATGATATGGTTCACGCCAGTCTTTGCTCGATTCATGTCGCTCCGCGGCACTATCGATAGAAGCTCTGCCAAGGTCAAGATCAGCTCACCTTGACCTGACACGAGATTCACCCGCCAAATACCATCTTTCTCGAGTCGTTGATTGGAAGAAAAATTCTTTACGCGAGGAGAATACCCGTAGTCTGGTCGCAACTTTAAAAGGCGCTTATAGTTGAGAGTTAGAGCTTCTTGACCATTTGGATGAACCGTCTGAATCGGAAATGGGATTACGGATTCTTCCACTCCATTTCTTGAAACGATACGTGCGACAAGCTCATCATTAACGACGTCATTGAAGATAACTCGGGCGCCACTGGGGTCTTGCAGCCATTGAGCCATTGCCCCCTGTTGAAAATTCCAGGCACTTGACTCGCCTACTTTT
>CBDVDL010000305.1:0-2630 GCA_965372735.1 uncultured Alphaproteobacteria bacterium
TTCATCAAAACTTGACATAAGCGACACTCCTTACACTTTCAAAGATGAAGGACCAGGACCTTACGGCGGCCTTCGATATTACAAAATGCCTCGTTCGAATTACCATACTAAATATACCAATTAAGAGCTCGAGAGTCAAGAGGAAAACTGTCCAGAAGTAAAAAGTTCGAGAGTCTCTCATGCGGCGACCTGAGCCAAAATCAGAAGATATGACGGATACAAATCATCTCCCTTTTATTGGGGTCTCTTCTTTGATAAAGTGGGAAAGAACAAGTTCTACTGATTTCATGCAAAACTTGAAGTTGTTATATCGACGCATAAAGACTCTTTTTCGTTCGTCACACTTTCATCGGCGAAGTTTTTCGGATTCCATGTCAAAAGACCCACGGATGCCTCTTTGAAGCCTCCGACGGATTTAGATTTCGATAAGGATCGCCTCTCCGCACGATCCAAGAGCCGGATGAACCCGTTGAGTCAAATCTCAGGTTTGTCCGGCTTGTCTTTTCTTTGACTTGAAGATGTAACGGTACTTTGCTATCTTATAACATCTTCAAAACAACTTCAAGTTTGCCGTGTTTTCAAACACTGAACAGATTGATGCCTACTTGAATGGGCTGATTAACTTCGAACGCTCCGCAGTGATGTCTCCCAAGACAGGCCCTCCGGATTTCCGTTGGATGCATCGCGCAATTAAAGCGGCCGGACTTTGGAAAGCTCCCCCCATCACAATTCTTATCGCGGGAACGAAGGGTAAAGGTTCGACTCTTCTGTATCTGGAAGCGTTGCTCGCGCCTGTTCGACGTGTAGTCAGTTTTACAAGTCCGCACCTGCTTTCCGTGCGCGAGCGCATTCGTGTTTCAGGAGAACCGATTGAGGAAACCATCTGGCTTGACGGCTTCAACAAATTATTTCCCACTCTCGAAAAAATAAAAACTCTCCATGAGCCTCTGACTTATTTCGAAACATTATTCCTGCATTTTCTCTGGACGCTTTTTCACCTGCAGGCAGACGTTGCGCTTGTGGAAGTCGGTCTGGGCGGAACGTATGATTGCACGAACATCCTGACGCCGACGGTTAGTGTTCTAACGCCGATTGATTATGATCACACTGAGATTTTAGGGAATAACCTTCTTCGGATTGCTCAGGATAAAGCGGGGATTATCAAACCGGGACGACCGGTGATAGTCGGCAGGCAAAAACCGACTGTCCAGCGCGAGATTTCTCGGATTGCCCGAGAAAACCAAAGTTCAACAATGATTCTTGGAAAAGATTTTCGGTGGACAGGTAAGAAAGGAAACAAGTGGGACTACTGGCAGCAAGGCTCGGTTTTCTACAAAGATTTGCAGCTTTCTGCGCTGGGAAAACATCAGAGGGATAATGCTGCGACAGCTCTGCGAGCCTTGACGATGTTTGAAAAAGTCGGTTTGCGTCTCTCGGTAGCCGATGTTCGCGAAAGACTGAACATCGCACGTCCGCCCGCGCGGTTGGAACTGTTGCCGGGAGCGCCGTCGGTTCTCTTGGATGTTGCGCACAATCCGGCTTCGTTTCGAGCGCTGGCGACTCTCTTACGCGAGAAATATTCCGGCAAGAAAATCCTGCTCATCATGGGAATGGTAGAACAGAAGGACTATCGTTCTTGTTTGCGCGCTGTGCAGCCGTATGTGAGCGAAGCGATTTTCGTAAAGCTTTCTCATCCCCATTCACGGGAACCTGAAGATTTAGCGTCCGTCGCTCTGTCTATGGGAATCAAAGCGGAGATTGTGTCAAGCGAGAAGGACGCATTCGAGCGAGCGCGTCTTCAAACTGATATTGATTTGATTGTCATAGCAGGTTCATTTGTTCTGGCGGGCGAATACCTTCGATGGCGATGCGTTCGTAGGGGCGCTCCCGTGTGTGCGCCCGTCTTTGTCATCTGACATTTTACGGGCGGACACCTGGGTCTGCCCCTACCAGAATTGAATTGTACTATAAACAAAAAGCCACCGAATAGCGATGCTGTCGGTGGCTTTGTTTGATAATGTATCTGAAGATTACTTCAACAGAACAAGTTTCGTGACGCTGGACGAAATCTTTTCTCCGCGAATTTGTGCAAAGTAAATTCCCGAACTGCCTGTTGCTGTCCATCGAATATTTCCTTGCTGATGCGGAAGTTCGATTCGAGTTACTTCACGACCGAGCAGATCGAATATCACCAGTTCCGCATCGCTACCCATCGGAATCGAATAAGGTAATGTCACTGCAGCGTTAAACGGATTGGGATAGGCGGCACCAAGTGTCATTGCAGTCGGAACAGACGTTTCGGAAATTCTTGGTTCAACAGTCAGAATATCCGACGCCCAATTCTGAAAGAGTTCCTGCAAGAAGACACCCAAGGGTTCCGAGTTCGCCATTCCAGAAATCGCTTCCATCCCGAAACCGAACACAATCCCTTGCCCATCATAGAAATCCAAACCGGCAATGCCGTAGTCTCCTTGGACTCCGTAGCCGCAAAGCGCCGTGTTATCTCCAAGCGGGGAAAGAATCGAGATTCGATCCTGATTCGAAGCTCCCGCTGTGCCGGTCAGGATAAACATATTCTCCTCTCCTAACGGGCTGTCTGGAGTTGGTCGCAGCGAAGCGATGCGGAAACT
>CBDVDL010000306.1:0-2607 GCA_965372735.1 uncultured Alphaproteobacteria bacterium
GCAACTGAGCGTAAGTAATGGCGTTCCCCCGGCGAAAAGCGATGCTAACGCAAGCGACGCTAATTTATTTCGCGGCGGATCGCTGCGAGAAACCAGCGAAAGCGGCACCTTCGCGCCCGCGATGATTCCCATGAAAACAGCACCGCGCAAGTTAATCAATCCCTTAGCCGTGATGTTGCACTCTTCAATTCCGTTCGACACCAGAACATCCGGCTGTCCGGCGACGTCACTCTCCCAGAGCGCATCCGGAGCAAGCCCACGCAGAGCCGTACCGAACGTCATCGGACCTTCGATGAACTTTGCAATGCCGCGGGAGCGCGCCGCCTGAGCGACCGCCGCCGCTTCCATCGTATCGGGAAACTCCGGAGATGCTTCGTCTAAAACTCCCAAGAGCGCCATCCGTGGTTCCGTAATGCCAAGCACTCCGCAAACCCATGCGGCGTTTTTGATTAGTGTCAATTTCTGTTCGAACGTCGGCGCGACCAGAACTCCCCCGTCGGTAATCGTCAGGAGTCGTTCATAACCCGGCACTTCCAAAACAGCGCAATGCGAGAGTGTCTGTCCTAATCGAAGTCCGCCCGACAGCGATAAAACAGCCTTCAACAAAACCGGCGTTGACAGCTTGCCCTTCATCAGAACTTGAGCCGTGCCTTCCGCGCAGGCACGCACGGCAGCGGCAGCAGTTTCGTTTGGATCTTTTGTGTTTTCGATTTGGAACTTGTTTTCCTCGAGTTCCAGTTTCTGCATCACCCGCCGGATTTTGTCGCCATCGCCAACCAGCAAGGCATCGACAATCCCCTCGCGATTGGCATCATTGACGGCTTTCAAAACATCGGCATCTTCCGCACCCGCGACCGCGACGACAGGTTTTCGTTTGGCGGCTCGCTCGCGGGCGGTGTCGAGCACCATTTCCGCGGAAGTCAGTACGCCATTTTTGTGTAAATGTTTTTCCATGATTATTTATTTGCTGTCATGTCATTGCCGTTCTATATGAAAGCGCAGGTGTCCTCAGTTAAATCTGTCTATTCCATTGTTCTATGCCGAGTAGAATAACTTGATCCAACCATTTTTCAAAACGATTCTCTACAAGTTGTTCATCTTCCTTGTATGAAAAAAGAAATGTATCGTCAGCTAATTTATAAGGACCTTCTGAGGCGTTCTCAGTAATGTCCTCAGAGCTCGACAGATTTCGGTCGCGCAAAGTCATAAACGCAGAAACGACCATAATCCCATCAAACTCCTTGCCTAAACAATGAAATGAAAGTACTAAATTCGCCTGACGAACTTCCGAAATTTTTAGCCGAACCCATGCATGATATGTTCTTGTATTGGCGAAATACTCGAGCTCCTTCGCTACCGAGATAACATCTTGCCGAAACCAATAATCCGTATCACTCTCACTTCGTTGAACGCTGGCTTTATACATTGAATCAAGAGCTTGAAGCTCGTGATTCAACTCATCTGCTGTTGTTCCAAATTTCTCGCAGGAAATTGTTTCCAGCTTTTTTGAGATTTCGAAGGCTTTTTTCAATTCTTCCCATAACAGCTCGCGGCGTTGCCTTAAGCGCTGAGCACCACTCTTTATCACGGTACGCAAAAGCTTATCCTGAGTCTCCATAAGTACTTTCTCAGAATGGCTTAAAGCTGATTTGAAAGCTCTAATCTGAGTCTTCGCAAATAACTTTATTAGAGATTCGAGGTCTCCTCTATCTGCCTCTTCAAGATATTTGATATATTCACTGCGCGAATCTCGGTGGATAACCAATGGAAAACAATGATGGCGAATCAATACAAGAGATGCTAATGCTCTCGCGATTCTTCCATTGCCATCTTGAAATGGGTGAATCTGAGCGAATCTATGGTGCAACCAAGCGGCCTCAACTTCAGGTTGAACTTCTTGCAGCTCATGCTCTCTATACATTCTTAGCAGGTTATCCATTTCCGCCTGCACATGCTCGGGTGGACAATACTCATGACTGAAACCGTTAGTTCGTGTAGGATTGTTAGGCCATTTCTTCCACTCTCCTCTGAGCAATTCTGTTTTCGTTCTCTTGCCTAAAGAATCTATTCCTTGAACTGTTCGCTGATTTCGAGTCAACTGCTGGTGCATTTCCTTGATATAGGAAGTTGAAAGCGTGCGTTGACCTTTCACAAAATCAAATAGCCCTTCAAGAGTTTCTTTATGATCTTTGAGTATCTCAATGATCTCTTCTGCCGGTTTGTCCGCAGATTCATGAGCAATATAACTCGCTTCGAGACCTTTCTCGATTAACAGTTGTGTTGTTCCTCTATCTATAGAATAGATATTTTCGATGATTCCTGTTTCAATAGCCCACTCGCGAGCAAGTTTCTCATGAAAATCTGCAAGGGAATCACGTTTCTTGAGTTCATCAATATGGCTTGCCCAAACGTCTCGCAATATTTTCATCTCGATAGATGAAAAATCTCGCCAGTTCTCAGGCAAATCCGTGATAGGTGACCATTTGAAATCAGCCATGGCGTTTGGTAATACTCCTTCACCTTCTCCTCGCCGTTCAACACACGTAATGCTCCCGCCGCCAGCGCTGTCCTCTCTCGCGCGCCGGGGACAACAATGGGGCGTCCCAC
>CBDVDL010000307.1:0-2603 GCA_965372735.1 uncultured Alphaproteobacteria bacterium
ATCCGCAATTTCATCCGCGGTCAAGACCGCACGCGGAAGTTCAATCATCGTGCCGACCAGATAGTCAATTTTCGCTTTCTTCTCTTTCATCACGTCTTCCGCGACACGCCGCACGACTTTGGTTTGATTTTCCAACTCGCGCACATGCCCCACCAGCGGAATCATAATCTCCGGATGCACCGGCGTGCCTTCTTTCTCCACTTGCAGTGCCGCTTCGAAAATCGCGCGCGTTTGCATTTCGGTAATCTCAGGATACACGAGTCCAAGCCGACAGCCACGATGTCCGAGCATTGGATTCGCTTCCGAAAGAGATTCCACTCGCGCACGCACTTCTTCCGGCGTCATTCCCAATTTCTTGGCAAGAGCGCTTTGCGTTTTGCTGTCATGCGGCAGAAATTCATGCAGCGGCGGATCCAGCGTCCGAATCGTCACTGGCCTGCCCGCCATCACTCGGAAGATGCCCACGAAATCTTCACGCTGATACGGCAGCAGTTTCGCCAGCGCCTTTCGGCGACCGTCTAATGTTTCGGCCATAATCATCTCGCGCACCGCGTCAATGCGATCCCCTTCAAAGAACATATGCTCCGTGCGGCACAATCCGATTCCTTCCGCGCCGAATGCCACTGCCTTTTCGCACTGATCCGGTTGGTCCGCATTCGTCCGCACGCGAAGGCGGCGCACATCGTCAGCCCAACTTAGCAGCTTGGCGAATTGCTGATAGACCGGCGCATCTTCAGGTTTCAACGTTTTATCGAATAACACCTGCAAGATTTCAGACGGGCGCGTTCCAATTTCACCCGCGAAAAGCTCGCCCGTCGTTCCGTCCAGTGACAGCCAGTCACCTTCCGCGAGCTCTGTTCCGCTGATCCGCATGCGTCGTTTCGCGTAGTCAATTTCCAGAGCGCCGCAACCCGCCACGCACACTTTCCCCATCTGGCGCGCAACAAGAGCCGCATGCGATGTCATGCCGCCGCGCGCGGTTAAAATTCCCTCAGAAGCATTCATCCCGCGAATATCTTCCGGCGAGGTTTCGATGCGCACGAGAATCACTCGCTCGCCCTTCTCAGCCCATGCTTCCGCATCGGGAGCGTTGAAAACAATTCGTCCCGTCGCTGCGCCCGGCCCTGCGTTCAAACCGCGTGCAAGCGCCTTCACTTTGCTGCGTGCCGCCGGATCAAAAACCGGCCGCAGAAGCTGATTGAGCGCATCCGGCTCCACGCGAAGCAAGGCTTCTTCTTTTTTAATCAGCCCTTCCGCTTCCATCTCGACCGCCATGCGAATAGCGGCTTGTCCTGTACGCTTGCCGATGCGGCACTGAAGCATCCACAGTTTTCCATCCTGAACGGTGAACTCGATGTCGTTCATATCGCGGTAGCGTTCTTCCAATCTGTCCGAGATATCGATTAGCTGATGATACGAATCGGGCATGAATTCTTCCAAGGACAGATACTTTTCTTTTCGTTCCTTTTCGCTGATGTCATGAGTCTTAGCCCACTGCTGCGAGCCCGATTTCATGACCTGCTGCGGCGTCCGTGTTCCCGCGACAACATCCTCGCCTTGAGCATCAATCAGGAATTCGCCGTAAAATATCTTCTCGCCTGTCGCCGGATCCCGCGTAAAAGCGACACCTGTCGCGCACGTATTTCCTAAATTTCCGAAGACCATCGCCTGCACATTGACCGCGGTGCCCCAGTCATCGGGGATACGGTTAAGTCGCCGATATGCTTCGGCGCGAGGATTTTGCCACGAATTGAAAACCGCTCCAATCGAACCCCAGAGTTGTTCCAGGGGATCTTCGGGAAAGATTTCTCCTTTGTGCTCGCGAATAATCGCTTTGAAATCCGCCACAAGCCCCTGCAAATCCTCCACCGTCATTTCCACATCGCTCTGAAGTCCGCGCTCTTTTTTTCGGCGGGCGATGAGAACTTCAAACGGGTCTTCCTCATCCTTCGACGTGGGTTTCAAATCCATCACGACGTCACCGTACATCGCAATAAACCGGCGATAGGAATCATAGGCAAAGCGCGGATTACCCGAACGTTTGGCAATCGCTTCGACTGTTTTATCGTTCAATCCAAGATTCAGAACCGTATCCATCATCCCCGGCATGGACGCTCGCGCACCGGAGCGCACCGAAACCAACAGCGGATTTTCCACGCTGCCGAATTTGGTGCCCATGAGTTTTTCGACGCGGCTCATTTGTTCGAGCAATTCCTTTTCCAGCCCAGCGGGATAACCTTTCTCTCGCTGATAATTCAAGCAAACCTCAGTGGTGATCGTAAAACCGGGGGGAACCGGAATATTCAGCAAGTCCATTTCAGCAAGGTTTGCGCCTTTGCCGCCGAGCAATTCCTTCATTTCCGCCCGGCCTTCCGCCTGACCACCCCCGAAAAAATAAATGTGCTTTGCCATCAATGTCTCCAAATAACCTCAGTTAGAAAAATGTATTTATTCCGCGAAGTTTACTTCAACAAAATAACTTTCGCGAGCGCGGAATGCGTTCCCGCTTCAAGATGAACGAAATAAATCCCGGAAGGAAGCCCATCGGCTTGCCAGCGAATTCTCCCGTTCCCCGGCGGCATCAGCCCACCGGACAGCGTTGT
>CBDVDL010000308.1:0-2585 GCA_965372735.1 uncultured Alphaproteobacteria bacterium
CGAAGGATTAAAGAAATCCTCCACCTCCTTCGGATCGGTGAGTCCTCGATTGCAAAGGACTTTTGCGATGAGCGGGGGAATGCGCGCTTCCCGGCTTAGAGTTTCAATTTGCTCTGCGGAGACCTCTTCATAAAGTTCCCATTTTTGTTCCATGGGTTTTCCGATCTATTTTTGTTAAACATAAAAATCACTCCGTTTCTCAACGCGAGAGGTAAACGGCACCCACTCGCGGCGAGAGTTTCGTTCCTCATCCCTCAATCGCGATGCGGGCGTCCACTGCCATACATCGTTCCGATTCAGGAAAGACCATAAATGGATTGATGTCCATTTCCCGGATGACGGGGAACTCGCTGATAAGCTGCGAGAGCCGTCCGAGCATTTCCACGACGGTGTCCATGTGAATCGAAGGCTCGCCGCGGACACCTTCCAAAATCGGATAGCCGCGCAGACTTCGCAGCATTTCCATCGCGCATACATCCGAAAGGGGCAGCATATGGAAGGTAACGTCTTTGAGAATTTCGACGTAAATTCCTCCAAGCCCGACCATAATCAGCGGCCCGAAAAGCGGATCGAAGGTCGAACCCATGACGATTTCACGTCCACCTTCGACCATCCGCTGAACTGTGACACCCCATTCGATATCTTTGTCCGGCAGCTTATGTACGCGCTCTTTAATCTTCGCATAGGCTTCGAGCAGTTCACGTTCGTTGCGCAAGTCGAGCACAACGCCGCCGACATCGGATTTGTGAATAATCTGTTCCGACGCCACTTTCATCGCTACAGGATAACCGATGGTTTCGCCGATGCGGCCGAGTTCTTTCGGCTCAGACACATAAGCCGTCGGCGGCATGGGGAAGCCATACGCTTCGAGCACGGCTCGCACTTCCGTATCGGTGAGGCGTGGCCGTTTATCGGCGATGACGGCGTCAAAAATTTCCGCCGCGCGAATTTTATCGACATCATCAAAATGACGCACGGTGCCTTCGGGGCGACTCCGAATATGCCAGTAGCGGTTCATAGCTGCCAGCGCTCGCGCCGCCGCTTCGGGAAATTCATAGACCGGCAAATTAGCCTCGCGCAGGATGCGAATCCCCGACAATTCGTCCTCCCTGCCCATGAAACAGCAAAGCACGGGTTTGCCTAAATCGCGGCGTTTCTGAGCCACTTCGACGACAGACTGAGCCACAAGGCGGGCGTCAATCGTGATGGGCTGCACGAACAGGACAATCACCGCATCGTTGTTTTCATCTTCGAGAATGATGTTCAGGATTTTCCGATAGCTTTCATGATCCGCGCCGGCAATCATGTCGAGAGGATTTGTCAGGGACGCTTCTTTGACCAGTTGCTTGCCGAGCCGCTGAACCGTTTTGTCGGTAAACTCTGCGACCTGCAAGCCGTAAGCGGCCACCGCATCCACAGCAAGAATCGCAGGCCCGCCGCCGTTGGACATAATCGCGACGCGGTCGCCTTTCGGAATCGGTTGATGCGCGAAGGCTTGCGCGTAGTCGAAGAGTTCTTCGACGGTATCCACGCGCAAAACGCCCGCGGTTTCGAAGAGAGCATCCGCGGCGATATCCATTCCGGCAAGACTGGCGGTATGACTCGACGCGGCACGCGCACCCGCGGCTGAGCGACCGGATTTGACCGCGATGATAGGCTTTTTCTTGACGATTTCGCGAGCGAGACGCGAGAATTTGAAGGGATCGCCGAAACTTTCGATATAGAGTAGAATCAGTTTTGTCCGCTCATCATCCCGCCAGTATTCTAAGACATCAGGAACGGAAACGTCCGTTTTATTTCCCAGCGAAACAAACGAGGACAGCCCGAGGTTCATGTCGCGCGATTGTTCGAGAATCGCTACACCTAATGCACCCGATTGCGACAAGAAGCCGATGGAACCTTCGAGCGGAAGCGTCCCGGCAAAGGTGGCGTCCATGCGCACGTTAGGAGCCGTGTTAATCACGCCCATGCAGTTCGGGCCAATCATGCGCATGCCGTACCGGCGAATTTGTCCGAAGATGTGCTCTTCCAATTCTTTGCCGCGCTCGCCGGTTTCGGAAAAGCCGGACGTAATCATGATAATGGCTTTGACATCTTTACGCCCGCAATCATCAATCGCCTGCGCGACAAGCTGTTTGGGTACGCAAATAACGGCCAGCTCGACTTCGTCAGGAATTTCGAGAACGCTGCGGTAGCATTTCATCGAATGAATCACGCGAGCTTTCGGATTGACCGGAAAGACCATGCCGTTAAATCCGTATTCGATGAGGTTGTGCAAGATTTCGCGCCCGATGGTCATGCGAGTGCGACCTGCGCCGATAACCGCTACCGATTTTGGTTCGAAGACGGATTTAACGCTGGCGCGTTCGATTTCTTTAGTGGGCACGGTTTTGGTGGTGTCTTTTTTATTCAAGGTTTTTGTATCGTTTTTTTATCGATATATCTAACAGGCAGAGCCAGCCAGTAGGGAAAACGCCTCAAACTAGGCAATACGCTCCCGCGTATTGCACGCATCCATTGAAACAGTTTTCAGGAGTCCGCCGATAAGCCGAATTCTGTCGAGGACGATCATCTATCTGGGATGC
>CBDVDL010000309.1:0-2584 GCA_965372735.1 uncultured Alphaproteobacteria bacterium
CATAACGATTTCGGATCAGGGATCAGGAATTCCTAAAGAAGAGACATCAAAGATTTTCGAGCCATTCTTCACGACCAAGAGTAGCCGCGAATCAGGCGGACTGGGACTCGGGCTTGCGATTTCCAGAGGCCTTGTGGACGTGATGGGCGGTTCTCTCGACTTCGACAGCAGCGCTGAGCAGGGGACGATCTTCCGCATTGTTCTGCCGGTTGACACTAAGAGAAAGGACGAATCAAATGACTGATTTGGGACGAATTCTTATCGCGGATGATGAGGAAACTTTTCTGATTTCCACAGCGGATCTTCTGCGCGAACAAGGCTATGAATGCGTCTGCGTTCCGGGCGGTCAGGAAGCTTTGGCGAAACTGACGAATGAGGAATTCGATCTCCTTATCGCCGATATTAAAATGCCGGGCAATGAGGAGCTGGAGCTGATTCATCAGGTGCAGAGGATTACCGAAAGTTTGCCGATTATATTGGTAACCGGCTATCCATCACTTGAATCCGCCATTCAGTCGGTTCAGTTGCCCGTGGTCGCTTACCTGCGCAAACCCATTGAATTCGAACAGTTGTTGACTCAGGTACAGATGTCGATAAATTATTGTCGTGTCAATCACGCTGTTCATGCTCTTCAGAATCGCCTGAAGGATTGGCAGGAGGGATTGGCAAATATTGAGGAAAATCTCCAGAATGTACCCAAATTCAGTTCCGCAACTGCCATCGGAACCTTCTTCGACATGACGTATCAGAATATGGCCAGTGCTCTTTTAGATCTGAATCATCTTTCAAAGTCTCTAACAATTCCACAAAGCGGACAAGACGTATGTCACCTTCTTAATTGCCCGAGACTTAATACTTTGACAAACGCTTTATCGGATACAATCCGTGTTCTCAAAAAGACGAAAGTAGCCTTTAAATCCCCTGAATTAAAAGAATTACGTGAGAGATTGGAAAAACTCGTGGAGGATGGAACCGGTAAAGAGCAATAAAGAATACATGAAAACCGAAAAATGTAAATAGAGTTATGTAAAACAATAAGTTAAAATATTTTCAGATTTTTAAAATTTGAGAAAAACTCCTTGACATTCAGCGATTTAAACATTATACTATGACTGTTTAGGATCCATGACTCGGGCATGGATCGCCTTGTCGAGCAGGACATAGGGCCTGCAAGTCGAAGGCACAATTGGACCGTTTCGGTAGGAGCGGTGCGATTGCGCCTTTTTTGTTTTGTGATAATCTTGGGCGGCCAAATAGTCTTTTCCTTGACAGCAAATAGAGTGGCGGGAAAACTTCCAGTCAATCCTCCTAACCCGACGCGGAAGCGACACAGGTTCCCCTTGGGAAACCATTCTCATCGTCTCAGTATAACCGCTGCTCTATCCTGTCAAGGTTTACCGTCGGCGTTGCCGCTATAAACAGATAACATGAAGTGGCCCACGTCAGGGGGGTGGGTCGCTTCGTCCGAACAGAATTCACCTCACACTCATCCGGGTGTGTATAATAACCCCCGTCGTCAATCATTGGCGGCGGGGGTATTTTTTTTGTTACGTGGATTCTATTCACGGGGATAGGAAAGGGCGGCCATCGCGGCCGCCCTTATGCAATCATTCTACAGTCCTGTTTAAACTCGTGCGCGATGTGGCAGATTTCTAATAGGTCGCTTGGACAATATAGAAATATTTCAAACTTGACGCCCCGCTTGTGTCTGTGTAGTACAAATTCGATGTAGCGTTCAAGAAATTGCCACCGCCCGGCGTAAACTCCGGCGTTGTATCACAGTAAATGTTGTATCCGCTCACCGTAATCGGATTCCCGTGAATGTCCTCATTCACTTCGTCCCAGCGAAGTTCAATATCATTCCCTGAACGAATCGCCGTCAAATTCTCCGGAGCTTTCGGTTCACCGGGAGGAGCTTTCTGAGGTGTGAAGAGAATGGCTCGCCCGTTGGTCATGGACGCTGCTCCGGGCCCGGCTTGATTGAAGAAGCTGTATAGCACACCATCGGTTTCCGTCAGGTTTTCGATACCGACGGTCGCGTAATTATTCGATGTCCCGACATCAGTGGTATTGTTGCATGTCATATACTGGAAGAGAATCTCCCCGTCACCGGTCGGTGTCGCTGGATAGCCCGGTTCGTAAAGGATACACTCGAAAGTTTCTTCAGGATAGGGCGTATAGCCGTCATACTTTAGAACACGGCTCCATTCGATGATGAAGCGATGATTCGCCGCATCATGATAGGAGTAAACACCTTCCGGTTCGACAACAGACACATCTAACTGATAATTGCCGCAGTTGCTGGCATAACCTTCCACCTGGATCCAGATGTCACCGGCACTGAAGTTTTGCGTAATTTCAGATCCAGCGCCCCCGCCGCATGCGTCATCATCGTAAGCAATCTGGGTCACACAGCACGAGCTCCACACTCGAAGGTACGTGTCATAGCTGGATGCACAGAGGCTGATTGTGAGTTCTTGGCCACCGGGTGGTACGGTGTACCGATAGAAGACGTCCGCCGATGTCGAGCCGCACTGATTGGTATTATCGCAAGTATATCCGGTATCCGTGTACGGAAGGCTCG
>CBDVDL010000310.1:0-2577 GCA_965372735.1 uncultured Alphaproteobacteria bacterium
AACACGCGGTCGGAATTCGACGGATCCACTGCGATTTTGCCGATACTCGCAACCGCTTCGAGTCCTTTGTGCTGCCAAGTTTGGCCGTTGTCTTCGGTCAGGTAAACGCCGCATCCGCCGTAGCTGTCGCCCGACGAATTCGCTTCACCGGTTCCTAGCCAAATGCGGGAAGGATTCGACGGATCCATCGCCAGTGCGCCGGTCGAGAGCGCAAAGTTCTCCGAGAACACCGGCGTGTAATTCAAGCCGCCATCCGTGGATTTGAAAACGCCGCCCAGCGCCGCTCCGGCATAGACGATGTCGGGCGCCGATGGATGAACAGCGAGCGCCGTGATGCGTCCGCCGACATTGGACGGCCCGGCGAATATCCATGCATCATCGAGCGAGCGAGTTTCATTGTTCAGCTTCAGCGCTTGAGAGCGTGCCGCTTCGACAGCCGCGAGATTCAGGGTATTCTGCGGCCACATCCGCTGCAGCATGAACCAGTCGTTGGGTTTTTTAACCGGGTCGCGCTCCGGTTTGTTTTGCAGATATAACTGGGGAAGGAACAAAACCAATGCTGTTAAAAGAAACCCGAGGGCTATCAACCGGGTCGGTAGTCTTTTATGCATGAGAACCTCTCTTTCAAATCATCGAATCAAATTGAAAAACTATAGAGAAATTTTCGATTTATGCGAAATGTGCTGTACAGGGAAACATATCTCAAAAACATCAGATTCCGGCCGGGTTACGCGCGTTAGTTTCATCGTTTGGCATGCGGGCATCTGCGCTGAACCCGGCTCGGCGAGAGCATTCGCAGTGTTCAGCTTTGCTGTCTGGTTGTTCTTGGGCTCGTGAGTCCCATAATCAGTCCCAAAACGACAGACCACAGCGCGGCCAGTCCGATTTGATAGTCTTTCGGAAGAGAAAACGTCAGGGTGTGCGCGGGAATCCAGAACCAGAGCAATGTGAGCCAAGCGGTTTGAAGTCCATGCCAATTCCATTGTCGCATAATCAGGTTTTCTTCCAACCGATGGAACGCCATCATCTGCGGCCCGAAGAGCAGATTCGTAACAACGGATACCGCGAATGCTCTGGCTAAACCGCTTGAACATGCGAAAGGAAGCAGGTTGTGTTCGACCAACGCATTGACGAAACCCTTCATTCCGGCAAAGCCGTATTTGATGATAATTCCGAGAAGTCCCCAAGCGAGGATTTTTCCGATAAGCTGCAGAAGCGTGCATCTCAGCGCAAACCGTCTGCTTCGGATGACTTGAGAAAGGAGTTCACCAAATGTTCCGAGGATGGCAAACTGTACCGCTGCTGAAATGAGTGGGTTATCAGAAACCCATGAGAGATACCAATTCATGATTTGTTAAAATAATGTGCGTTTATCGATAATTTCAACGCATTCAGCCGGTATCCAACCGCGTTGTTTCGCTTTGTTTGTGCACCACACGGTTTCTTGTAATCCTATTTGGTGTTGGGCAGGCAGGAGCCAGCCCCTAGGCCGGGGATTGGAATAGATAACCCCTATTCGATGCGAGCCGCGAGAAGTGTGAAGTCATCTTCGAACTCATTCGAACCGGCAAACGCAACGACGTCCGCTTCCAATTTTGCGAGCAACTCCTGCGGTGAAAGTGAGCTGTGTTCTTGAAGGAGTTTGGCGATGCGTTCGTCGCCGAATTCTTCTTCAGCATTGTTCATCGCTTCGCTGACGCCATCGGTGTACATCAGCAGCAGCTCGCCGGGCGCAAGTTTGATGGTTTCCTGCTCATAAGGAACGCCTGGAATCGTTCCCAAAATCAGCCCGCCTTTGTCCAGACATTTTACGCTTCCATCCTGACGCAGCAAAAACGGCGGATTATGACCGGCATTGACGTAGGTGAATTCGTGGTTTTTCGGGTCGTAGGCTCCAGTGAAGAATGTAATATATTCTTCCACCGGCGTGTTGCGATGAATCAAATCATTGATGCGAGCTGCACCGCACGCAGGAGCGTACGGTCTAGTGAAGAAAAACGTGAATCACAGCATCCAATAATTTACGGAAGCAAGTATTCAAAAGCAACTAAAAGAATTCGAGAGACTATTTTATGTAATCTTGATCAATTAAGGAAATCTGTCAATAAAATCTGCCAAGAGGAGGTGTGGGGTAGAGAGGTAATAGTACAAGTATTTGATAATCATTAAGTAAGACTAATAAAGAATCCCTTGACAAAGACGAAATAATTTACTATATTACAAGAAACGGATATACGAATGTCGTTTATTATGAATAACGAAGAGTTCACGCGAGATAAAAGATGGCTTTGCAAAACGATTCGGTCAGTAATCAGATGACAAAGAAGCGGCAGAAATTTTTTGAGGCGACCGAGCCGCTGTTTATCCGGTTCGGTTATCGCAAGACGACCATCGAGGATATTTGTCAAGCTGCGGGGATGTCTAAACGCACATTCTACGATTTGTTTCGAGATAAGGGGGATTTGTACGCACGGCTGTCTCTGTATATTTGCGAAGACCTCACCGAGAAATGGAAGCGTGAGTTGACTTCGAATCTGGACGCGCCCTCGAAGATTGCGTCGTTTATTGATTATTATG
>CBDVDL010000311.1:0-2555 GCA_965372735.1 uncultured Alphaproteobacteria bacterium
CTTGAGAACAATCAGAGCCATCCCTTTAATACCAATACAGCTTCCTGACGAGTTGTCAGTCCCTCACGCAGTTCCCGGCGCGCTTCGGCCAACTGCTTTTCGATTTCCACTTCTTTGCTCTTTGCCTTCCGCAGAGCAGTCACCTTGCGTCTGAACACTTGCGGGGTCGTATCCTTTTTTTTCAGAAGCATGCGAAGGTGCCTGGCGAGTCTCTGAGCCTCGGTCAGCTCATTGAGAGGCTTGTCCTTCCAGGGTCTCTCCCACTGGAGTTTCGGCCCGCTGGGCTCTGTCCGGCTGTCGGTTGAACCGCCGGAAACGGACGCTCCCACTGTGGAGTTTGCCTGATTGCGAAGATTGTTCACTTTTTCCAGTTTTGAACGAATGTGCCTCCATTGCTCTTCCGGAGCGCCAAGTGCATATTTCGCGGCCAAGAATCTAATGCCTCCAGCCTCGGCCACTTTCTTCTCGAACTCTTTCTTTCTCTGTTCCGACTGGAGCCTGCGCTGCTTGCGTAATCGGGCTATTTCTGGCTTGCGCTCGGCTTTTTCTTTCTGACGTTCTTGTCGCATCCGCCGGAGTTTCAGTTCCTGCTGACGCAACCTCCTTTCGACTTCCCTTTTCCCCTGTGCCTCGCTCATCTCTTCCGAGCCTCTGGAATCACGTGCGAGGATGCATGACTGAAAAGGCATCATGCGCTTTAATCCCCCTGCGGAAAAACAGAGCAGCAATATGAGCACCATTTTTCGCTTTGCCATAAAATTCTCCCTTCAAAAATAATCGATACGTCGTTTTAGGCCGGAATGTACATCTGCTTTATATATGAGACGTTCGCCGCGGGAAAATGTTCTTAAAAAATCGAAAAATTTTTCAGTAGCCGAACCGACAACCGGCAACAATTCGTCCTAAGAGTCTATCCGAATTACCTTTTAGCGTTTGTCATTCTGAGGCAAAGCCGAAGAATCCGGGCTGGGTATCGCCGGTCTACGCCCAGATGCTTCACTGCGTTCAGCAGGACAGGCGATAGCAAACCGTTATTTGGATAGGCTTTTAGTCTTATTTATGCCTATTAAGGAAGAAATGCCACAAGAAAATAACAGGTGCGACAGCCTCACGCCACTTAGTCTGAAAAAAACCGACACATTAATGAAAAATCTTATCTTCTGTCCGATGAAGATCAGTCAAGCAATCCCATCAGTACCAACCTTGCCTGCTGGCGGAAATCCAGCACCTCTCGAAGCTGCTGCTGTGCTCGAATCCACTGCTTTCTGGCTTTTTCCCTTGCTACACGCAGCGCATCGAGTTTTTGGCTGACTTGCTCCGGCATCGTTTGTGGGTCATACAGTAATCTTTGAATCTCTTCGCAAAGTATTTCGCCATCGGAAATCGGGCCGTCGAAATCCTGCCGGCTGGGAGAGCTGTGAACGTTTCCGCCCTGCGCGCTACCTCCGGCCTGGAACTGGAAGCTCCCGGCAAAACCACCGCCGAAACCCTGGGCGCCTCCCGGGCCCGTGCCGAAGCTGGAGAAGTTGCTCTGGAAAGGCGGCTTAGTCCCTATGAACGCCTGCTCTCTGTAATGCTTGACTTTCTTCAATCTTGGCTCGATAACTTTCCACTGCTTCTCATCGGCGCCAAGGGCTTGTTGCATCGCGATGGCTTCTTGTTCTTCCATAACTTTTCGCTGTTCTTCGGCGAGTTCCTGGAAATACTTCATCTTTTCTTCCGGGCTCATCTCGCGCATCCGCTCGAAGTCGGGCTGGCCCGGCATTCTCCGCGGTCTCATGCTGCGCGACCGCACAGAGCCGGAGCTACCTGAGAATCCACCCGATCTGACGCCCTGGGATGACAACCGCTGGGCGAATACCCCAAGTACGAGGCATACGGCCAGCCCGAGAATCATTTTTCGCGTTGACATAGTAAGCTCCTTTCATGGAATAATCAATGAGTTCTGCAAAATTGAAGTTAGGCATACTTTTGGAAAGAAAAAATCTTTTCTCTTGATTTTTTCTTTCTAAAACAAGATGCGTAACGTTTTACTGTATAATGTGTTTTCATACGGTGCCCAATTATTTTTAGAAAATCGAGAAACTGATTTTCTAAAATAATATATGCCTAACTTCAATTTTGCAGAAGCCTTGGAATAATCAGTATGTAAAAATCTGCACCTTCTGCTCGAATTGTACAAGAATCTGTTCGCCTTTGGCATAAGCGTCTATATCAGATTTTTTTGCGCGAATCGTAAGGACGGTGGCCGGGGAAACACTCATTTCACTGAAACCGCCCATGCCACCCATCATTCCGCCACCCATACCGCCGTACATTCCGCCGCCCCCGGAACCGCCCATGCCGCCTGATGAGGTTCCTCCGTATGCCGAGCCTCCGGACATTCCCATGCCTCCCATCATGAAACCTCCGCCACCGAAGACGCCGCCGGCTTGACGGCCTCCCCCGATGACTGTAAGAATAATCCATTCATCCGGCTGCACACCTCGAATGTTTGCCGCGTGTTTGAGCGTCGTGATCAGGTCCCGTTTCAACTCTTCGACCATCTGGCTGTT
>CBDVDL010000312.1:0-2548 GCA_965372735.1 uncultured Alphaproteobacteria bacterium
CGGAGTACTTGGGCTAGTGAGGAGAATTATGAGAACCTGTGTCAACGATTGTTCCAGAGCAACCGTTCGACTATCTCTATGAGAGCCGACTGGGGTAAGGTCAGTTACAGTAGTAGGATGGAACCATTCTGGGGTATTCAGGAGGAGACGCTCGGGATGCTGGAACTTGCTTCAGGCCTTTTACTGGCTGCTGTTAAATATGGAGATTCTAAAGCAGCCGAGGGAATCGTTCCTACGCTTGCAACCGCTGCAATTGGCATGGCGGGGATACAGGAGTATTGTAGGGAATTGGGTGTTGATATATCGAGGCTAGGTGGGAGACCCAGTTTCAATTACGTTCCTGAGTCCGACACGTCGATTGTTCAGTATGGGAACCGGCAGCAACATAATGTGATAACGTCTGATACTTCTCAGGCTCGAGCTAAATCTAAATCGGGTCATGGTAGTGTTGCCTTAATAGGGGGGATAATAGTCTTGGCATATTTCGTAGTAATGTTGATGGATGTGGTGTTGACGGGTGGCTGATAGCTGCGCTTCAAGAGAGCCGATTTGACTTTCGGGTAATTTTTTGTATATTGCTCCCACGTTCTGCTTTTGCAGGCGATACAGACGTGTTGGAGCAATTATTTTTTTTAGAAGGCCTATGACTGAGATTATTGATATTTTCGCGCGTGAAGTTTTAGACTCACGCGGCAATCCGACGGTTGAAGTGGAAGTCGTTCTTGACGGCGGTTCAATGGGACGCGCCATCGTTCCTTCGGGAGCCTCCACTGGAGAACATGAAGCTGTCGAATTGCGCGATGGCGACAAGAAACGCTTTCAGGGAAAAGGAGTTCTCAAGGCGGTACAAGCGGTCAACGTGGAAATCGCCGAGCATGTTATCGGACTCGATGCCAGCTACCAACAGGAAGTGGATTCCAAGCTGCAGGAGCTGGACAGTACTCCCAATAAGTCAAAGTTAGGCGCCAACGCCATTTTAGGCGTTTCCCTTGCGGTGGCGAAAGCGGCGGCGGTGGCTTTGGAGTTGCCGCTCTATCAGTATCTGGGCGGTGTCGGCGCGAAGACGCTGCCGGTGCCTCAGATGAATGTCGTCAATGGAGGCGTTCACGCCGACAATCCTCTAAATTTTCAAGAATTCATGATTGTCCCGCGCGGCTTTGACAGTTTTGCTGAAGCTCTGCGAGCGGGTGTCGAGACGTTTCACGCGCTGAAAAAAGTCCTGAAGGACAAGGGATTCTCGACGAATGTCGGTGATGAAGGTGGATTCGCTCCGGAATTGAAAACTCATCGCGAGGCCATTGAAACGGTTCTGATGGCGATTGAAAAAGCGGGTTGGAAACCGGGGAAGCAGATTGCTCTCGCTTTGGATCCCGCCTCGTCGGAATTCTTCGATGCCAAGAAAAATGTCTATAATCTGACTTGCGAAAAAGTGTCTCTTTCACCTGAGGAGATGGCGGATTATTATGCTGCTCTGTGCAAGGATTATCCTATCATTTCCATCGAGGATGGCATGGCGGAGGATGATTGGGACGGATGGAAGCTTCTCACGGATAAAATCGGGCACAACGTGCAATTGGTCGGTGATGATCTCTTTGTCACCAATGTCCTGCGACTTAGCGAAGGAATTGAGAAGGGAGTCGCGAACGCAATTCTTATTAAGCTGAATCAAATCGGCACGCTGTCCGAGACATTGGACACCATCGATATGGCGCGGAGAGCGGGGTATCGTCAAGTGATATCGCATCGCTCAGGAGAGACCGAAGATACGACCATTGCGGATCTTGCTGTTGCGACAGGTTGTGGGCAGATTAAGACCGGTTCGGCTTCCCGGACGGATCGCGTCTGCAAATACAATCAACTGCTGCGCATCGAGGAAGAACTCGGCGCAGACGCTACGTATTTCGGCAAATACTGGCAGGCTTAAAGCGAATGGCGACTCGCGCGCGAAAAACATCTCTGTGGGTTTTTGGAGGGCTGGCGGGAGCGGTTCTGCTTCTGTTTGCCGGACCGATTATCCTCGGAGAGGGAGGACTACTTCGCTATTTCGAGCTGCGGAGTGACTTGAAAAGAACACAGGAACAGATTGCCGTCATGCAGGCTCAAAATACGGAACTGAAGAGGCAGCTTGAGGTGCTCCGGACTGGGTCCCCTAAGGCGCTGGAAGAGGAAGCGCGCCGTCATCGATTAATTGGCCCAAACGAGGAGCTGTACGAAATCGAGGTTCGGTAGCAGGGAAGAAATTAAATGGAATCAGGTGCCGCTTGTGATGTGCAAGCGGCTTTTTTATTGGGGCGATTTTGATAAGGATACCCCTTTAATCCCCCCCCCGCGGGGGGGAATATAGAAAATCTCCCCCCGTTTACGGGGGGACTAAGGGGGGTAACCTTAAAGAGCTCCGGCCGGGTTAAGCGCGCTGGCTTCGTCGTTTGACCTACGGGCATCTGCGCTAACCCGACTCGGCGATGAAAAGGGGTTGCGCGTGATATATTGCGGCGATACGTATGCAATACGCGGGAGCGTATTGCCCAGTTCTAAAAAACGAACGGCC
>CBDVDL010000313.1:0-2531 GCA_965372735.1 uncultured Alphaproteobacteria bacterium
CTGGTTGTGTTTATCTTTGTATTTCGAAAATTCTACAAGACGGACAACGGGAGGTATGTAGTCGATAAGATGATGCTCAAGGCGCCGGTCATCGGAATGGTCATTCGCAAGACAGCCGTGGCGCGTTTTACGCGCACGCTCGGTGTCCTGATTTCGTCAGGCGTACCGATTCTGCAGGGTCTCGATATCACAGCGAAGACCGCGGGCAATGCGGTAATTCAGGAGGCGATTGAAAAAACCCGCCGTTCGATTTCCGAGGGAAAGACCATCACGGTTCCTTTGCGGGAGTCCGGCGTGTTCCCTCCGATGGTCGTGCAGTTGATATCCGTGGGAGAACAAACCGGCGGTCTTGCCGAAATGTTGAGCAAAATCGCGGATTGCTATGACGAAGAAGTCGATGCGGCTGTCGCGGCGATGACCTCACTCATCGAACCGATTGTTATTGTGCTCATGGGCGGACTTATCGGCGGGATGCTCGTTGCCATGTATTTACCGATGTTCGACTTGGTCGGCGCGATTAATTAAGAGGAATCGAATGGGAATCATTTCAGATAGAGATCGGAATTTCCCTCATTATCTTTTCGCGCGGTTCCTGTTTATCAGCGTGATACTGGGATTTGCTATCGCTTTCTTGGTTGAGAGTCCCGCAGCTCGTCTGCCGTTGCTCTTTCTTTTTCTGGGCAATCTGGCGCTGGTCGCGGCCACCGGATTCTACTTCAAGGTTCGAGGCGCGGATACTTTTCTTCGATGGCTGACTCTATTTGTCGGTGTGGTATTGGATACTGCCGTGATTTATTATACGGAAGGCGCGGTCAGTGAGTTTGTCTTCCTGTACTTCTTTTCCATCGGAGCGGCCAGCCTCTTCTTAGGTTTGAGGGGCAGTCTTGCGATTGCAGCGCTTGCGGAAATAGGCTATGCCTTTCTGCTGATTACATGGCATCCGGTGCTCATAGAGACGCTGGCGTTTCAGCTTTTTCTCTATGGCATCTATTTTATTCTGACGGCGCTCCTGACAGGGTACCTTGCCGAGAAGTTGCAGGCGAAGCATCGGGATTTGGAAAGTACTCAGCGAGAGCTGTCGCAGACTCAATTCGAAACCGAAGCTATTTTGAAATCTCTGGGGACAGGACTTTTAGTGGTAGCGGACTCCGGTGATGTTCTCTACTTTAATCCCGCCGGTCGAAGGATTCTCGGATTAACGGACATCGAAAACGCCGATGCAGAGACCGTTTTCGTCCGGAAGTTCGTCATCGCGATTCAGAAGGAAGGAGCGGACGCTCAGTGCACGGAAATTGAAGTCCGCTTGTCGAATGGCTCTTCTCGCCCCGTGGGTTTTTCGGTATCGACTCTGACCAATGGGGAAGGAAACAGGCGGGGGAAGATTATCCTGTTTGAGGATTTGACGGAGGCGAAGGAAGAGGAGCGAGAACACAGACGGCGAGAAAGACTGGCGGCGGTCGGAGAACTCGCGCGGGATCTGGCGCATGAAATTCGCAATCCGCTGGCGACAATTATCGGCAGTGCGGAAATACTCGGCAACGAGGCCATCCAATCATCCGAAAACAAACAACTCGGCGAAATCGTTATTCGAGAATCCAAGCGCCTGAATGACCTGATACGAGATTTCTCAGCCTTCGCCCGACTGGAAATTCCTCGGAAGAAACCGATAAATCTTACCGAGGTTTTGAAGAATCGACACGAAGATTGGATTGATGTGCAATTGCCGGATTTCTTTCCAGTGAGTGCGGATGAAGGTCAATTGGAGATGATTGTGAATATCGTACTGATGGGACTTTCTCTATGGGCTGAAGAAGGAGATCGCATTGAGATTACCGCGCAAGGGACCTGTGTTCCGGAAGCCCACGTCCAGTTCCGTCTGCCGAAAAAAGTGTTGCCGGAAGACGTTCTCGATTCTGTATTTCAGCCATTCAACGAGAAATGGAAACGCCGGTTGGGATTGGCTCTACCCACGGCTCTTCGAGCCGTAGAAGGCCATGGCGGCCAGTTGAAACTCTACAGTCGTGCTGACGAGGGGACCTGGTTCGATTTAGTCCTCGAATCGGTGGATGAATTTGGAAATGAAAAAGAAAGGGCGAATAGTGGCATCTGAACGCATTCTCGTCGTGGATGACGAAGAGAGCATGCGGGAATTCCTGACGATCGTTCTCGGCAAGGAAGGGTACACGGTGCGAACGGTCGAAAGCGGCAGAAAAGCGCTGGATATACTCGAGCAAGAGTCCTTTTCGCTTTTAATTACAGATTTGCGCATGCCTGAAATGACCGGTCTTGAACTGGTCGAAGTCGCTCGTCGAAGATACCCACAGTTGATGGTGATTGTTATCACGGCTTTCGCATCGCTCGAGTCGGCTATTGAAGCTCTGCGTTTGGGAGCGGTGGATTACATTATGAAGCCGTTTCAGGTGGATGAAATCAGGTTGATTATTGCGAAAGTTCTTGAACAACTTGATCTGCGCCGGGAAAATCAATCTCTCCGCGAACGACTGGAGCAAAACCAGAGCAGTCCGCTTATC
>CBDVDL010000314.1:0-2531 GCA_965372735.1 uncultured Alphaproteobacteria bacterium
GACCGTTGCGGAAAACATTTCTCTCGGACTGCGCGAACACTCCTCGATGAGCAGCGGCGAAATCGACAAGCGCGTGAAGGAATGCCTTGCGATGGTAACTCTGCCCGGCACCGAAAATTTGAAACCCGCCGAACTATCCGGCGGGATGAAAAAGCGAGTCGGTTTGGCGCGGGCGATTGCGATAAATCCTGACTACGTCCTCTATGACGAACCGACTACAGGTTTGGATCCGATTTCAGCCGATGCGATTAATGAACTCATCATCCGGCTCAATGAACAGTTGGATGTCACCACCGTCGTCGTTACGCATGACATGGTCAGTGTCTATAAAGTTTCAGATCGCATCGTCATGCTCCACGACGGCGAAATGATTTTTTCGGGCACGCCTGCCGAAACAAAAAAAACGGATAATGGCATCGTTCGCCAATTCATCGAAGGCAACGCCGAAGGCCCGATTACAACCACAGCAGTTAGCACATTTTAATTTAAAGCAAAAAGCGCCGGTCGAGTCTGGAGGCTCGCCACAGCGGAAATATAAATTGTAACAACAATAAAAAAGGTCACGCGATTTACTGCGTGGCCTTTTCTTTTTATGAAAAGGCAGGCAGAGCCAGCCTTTAGGATTATTTAACTTCCTGTTCTACGCACCTACGGGCTGGCTCTGCCTGCCCGACACTCTAACGACATACTTATGAAGTTCGTCGCAGGATATAAATGCCATCTTCGTCGTCGAAATAGATAGCATCTCCGTCCGACGTGGGTACAGGCCTTGAACCCGTTGTCGTCAGAGGTAAGGCATCTCCCCCGTGAGTGCTCATCGTCCAGATTCCTCCCGCCGATGCTCCCGATACTTTTGTAAAAACGATTTTATCTTCCCCAGAGAAAGCTTCGGGAAAAGATGCTCCCGTGATAAGCAATTGCGATTGTCCGAGAGGATTGACCAGCACCGCGTATATATCCAGCGCTCCCCCTTCGACAAACTCATAGATAATCTGCTGGGAATCCCACACCCACGTGTACGCTCCAGTGTGAGAAGCGACCGGCATTCCGGATAAACTGTCCAACGTTGCGACATGCAGCGCACGTCCCTGCGAGCCGTCGCCTAGAAGCTGACATCCCAGCAACCGACGATCCGGAGACATGGCTGGCGATGTTCCACGCGACTGAACACGTAGGCGAAGCGCGGGTTCAAGCACGATAAGAAAAATCCCTTCGTTATCCGTGCCATCTTCCGGCCCCGCGCAATAGAATCTCAGCGAATCTATTGGATCCCAACTCGGCGCGGAGCCACGATCCCAAATCTGTTCGAGCTCGCGCGTTTCGACATCAATCACCCAAATACCCGCCGACTCACCGCCGATTTGTCCGGGTGCGGAAAAAGCAATGCGCTCTCCATCGGATGACCAGCTATAATCCCACGCGTGTGGCGGAGTGCCTATCGTCAGTTGAACAACGCTGTCTCCCTCAAGAAGATAAATCCCTGCTGTATGCTCTCCCGTTCCTTCCGTGGCAAAACAAACCCGTTCGCCATCGGGAGAGGGAATGGGACGCTGACCGAAATCAAGCACATGGTAGCGCCGCCAAAACTCTCCGGAGCCGTCGCCGTCATCACTGCCGGAGCATCCTGTAAAGTAAATTGCTCCAATGATAGCGATGAAGAACGGTAAAATAATTCTTCTATTCACGATGTAAAGCCTTCGTTGCTTTTACTCGGATACTCCGATTTGAATATTGCGAAACCGCGCCGGTGATGCTCCATGCGACATCGCTGCGACTTGTCCCGGCTGCCCCTTTCCGCAATTGACGACTCCCCAAAGCGTCCACCATCGAGGCCCGGCAATCGCATCGCACGCGCCCCAGAATTCCGGAGTGATGCTCTGATACGTCGGATTCTTCACCAGCCCCTGCAGTTTTCCCCCGCGAATCTCTTTGCCGAGTTCGCATGTAAATTGAAAATTCAAACGCTTCTGATCGATGGACCACGATTTATTCGTTTCCATATAGATGCCGTCATCGATTTCAGAAATCATGTTATCGAAATCCGCATCGCCGGGTTCGAGAGAAAGATTCCCGTTTCGGATAATCGGAATATGCGACCAGTCTTCGGCGCGGCTGTTGCCTGTCGAACGCGCCCGTTTCAAAGCGCCGGCAATTTCCCGCGAACTCTGATAGCCGACGAAGATGCCGTTCTGAACGATGTACCAGCGCTGCGCGCGGACACCGTCATCATCGAATCCGAACGTCGCCAGTCCGCCGGGAATGGTCGAGTCGCAATAGAGATTCACAATGTCCGAGCCGTAGCGAAACTTGCCTTCTTTTTCCAGAGTGGCGAAACTCGTCCCGGCGAAATTGGCTTCCATCCCCAGCACGCGGTCAAGCTCGGTAGGATGCGCGACGGATTCATGAATCTGCAAAGCGAGTTGAGAGCTGTCGAGAATTAGTGTCGTTTTTTTTAGATGACACGGCTGTGCCCACACCAGCGCCAATGCATCTTAGCCAAAACGCACCCCATAAAACAAAAGATTAAAAAC
>CBDVDL010000315.1:0-2502 GCA_965372735.1 uncultured Alphaproteobacteria bacterium
GGGAAGTCCGGCGGCGTGCGAAACGCATCTTCTCCGTACCGACGCGGGAGATGGGAGGACGCGCGCTAATTTTCGGTCTCGCGCTTCTTGTTGTAGGTCTTGTAGGAAATCCGTGGAAGCACTCATGGAAATCTATCGGCGATGTGATTCAAAGCGCCGATGATTTTGTTCTTTCTCAAGGGAGATCTCCCGAAAACTACAGCTTGGCTCATGTTGTTCGCCTTCATCCGGATGGATTATGGTCCGAGCACCCCGCTCCCGCGGCATTTGCGATGTGTCCCGCGTTCACCCATGAGCTTCGTCTCTATCGGCGCGGCTGGGATGATTGGACGTTGGATATCAATCGCGATGGCCGGATTATCCGTCTGTTGCACAATATCAAAAAAGACACGCCGGGAGAACGACTGCTTTTCGAGCAAGCGCGCGATAGTCTCCATCAGCAGATGGACAGCGTTCTCGCGCTGCCTCGAAGCGAACTTGTTCTCGTAAAAGATACACTGATTCCCCGACCGCAGCGCACGGATTTCATCGCTGAATTCCGATGGCCGGGTGTGCTTCCCCAAAACCAGCGGCTTCAGGTGGGTCTTTTCGGAAAGCATCTGGGACTGCTCGATGTCATAGAAGATACGCTGCGAATAGCTCCGGAAAATCCTCCTCTAAGTCAAGAGGATAAATCGTGGCGGCGGTGGGGAGGAGTGCTGCTGATTTTCCTGGTGGCCGCGGTGGTGTTCATTCAATATCGAGGAGCGTTTGCTTGGGGGCCTGCCGCTTTTTTCAGCGGTGTGTTCTTTGTTTTCTTCCTGCTGGTTCATCTACTCAGGCTCCATTTCTATGAAATCGCCGTTTCCGCCGCGCCGACGTTTCAGGGGGTATTCTGGGAAAGTGCGAAGGGAGTTTTAATCGCGGCAGTGCAGGGCGCTTTCGTCGTTGGACTTGTGGTCGCGATTGGTGAAGCCTTAAGTCGCCGGCGGCAGGAGAAAGTCGCGACTCTCACACGATTACCTCCCGCTGTAAATCAATGGTCTCCGGTCTGGATTTCGGCGGCAAAAGCGGCATTGCCGTGGGCGATTTTGATTTTGCTTGTGGAAGCCGGTTTTTCGCGGGTGGGAAAACCCGCGGGTTTCATGAACATCGCCGCGCAGCAGATGGCGTATGTATTGAGCTCGCCGGTTCCGTTGCTGACCGCAACTTTGCAGACTCTCCTTCATGCCATCTGGCAGGAGACGATTTTCCGTTTCTTTGCGCTTGCCGTATTGGTATATTGGTTTCGGAGCCGTGTTCTGGCGGTGGTGCTCTCCGCGGCGTTGGCGACGTATTTCGGCTGTAGCAGCGTAGCGCCGAGCTGCCATCAGGGTTTATGGTTTGTCTGGTCAATCATCGCGGCGATGCTGGTACTCAGAGCCGGTATCCGGGCAGCGTTTCTGCTGCACCTGATGGTCTTAGGCGGAACGATGTCGCTGCTGCTTCTTTGGACAGGTCTCGAGCAGGGAGGATGGGTCGGCGGCGTTTTCTTGGGACTCTTGCTCCTCATTCTTTTCTCGATTGGAGTTTGGCGAGAGAATATGCGGCGGTTTGCGAGTTGAAATTGTCGCGAGTTCTTTTTATTTTAAGAAATCCTGCAACATAATTCGGCCGGAACAATGAACTCACATGAAACCGGGCACGCGAGACGCATGCCGCGGCGAGACGTAGGGACAAGACCTGTCTTGTCCGCAACATTCTGTTCACAAACCGATAAGTCATCGCGCGTAACCCGGCCGGAACTATGACCAGCTCAATTTTCTGAATGTGCAATTAATAATTTTGTCCTATACTTTTGGAGGTCGCTTTGAAAATCCTTTTACTCTTAAAAACGGTCGCTGACAGTGAAGCGTCGATTCGTCCCACTTCGGACGGAAAGGCGGTGGCACTTTCAGACATCAATCTGATTCTGAATCCTTATGATGAGTACGCGGTAGAAGAAGCGCTGCAGATTCGTGAAAAATCCGGCGACGCTGAAATCACCGCGCTGTGCTATGGCGATGAAACGGCGATAAAAACTCTGCGCACCGCGCTCGCACTGGGCGTGGAAAAGGGCGTGCATATCAAAGGTCAGCCGGGTTTCGATTCTCTGGCCACAGCTAAAATTCTTGCCGCGGTCATCAAAGATATGGACTACGATTTGATTCTCTGCGGCAAACAAGCGATTGATGATGACAGCTCTTCGGTGGGAGTCATGGTAGCGGAGCTTTTGGATATCCCGAGTGTGTCTGTGGTCGTCAAACTTGATATCACCGACGGAAATGTGCGGGCGACGCGAGAAATCGAAGGTGGGCATGAGATTGTTGAAATGAAAATGCCCTGTTTGGTCAGTGCGCAAAAAGGATTGAATGAACCGCGCTATCCATCCCTGAAAGGCATCATGGCCGCGAAGAAAAAACCGATTGAAGAAAAAGACGCATTGGCCGCCGAAACGCAGATTGAAGTTCTCCGGGTCGAAGCACCGGCAACTCGAAGCGCCGG
>CBDVDL010000316.1:0-2498 GCA_965372735.1 uncultured Alphaproteobacteria bacterium
CCGTCCTGCACCGTTGCCAAAAGTTCCTGAAAAGAAATATGTAAGCCCGGATGTTTCTCTTCAGCGATGAGGTCACACAGTGGAGTCAGCACGAAACACCTTAAGTGCAACCGTGAATGTGGAACCACTAATTGCTCTATCGAAACAATTTCGCTGCGATGCAATAACAGATCAAGGTCGCAAATCCTCGGCGCATTCGGAAAAGGTCTTTCCCTGCCGCACGTCTTCTCGATAGTCTGCAGCACCTCGAAAAGCTTGGGCGCGGACAATTCTGTATCCAGTTCAATAACTGCATTCAAATAATCCAGTCCGGGAGCGCTGCCCCAGGGGACCGTGCGATAGAGATTCGAGATGCGGCGCACAATTACCGGAGCGTCTTCCAGCAAATGAAGAACATCCGCGAACGTTCGCTCAGGCTCTCCCAAATTCGCGCCGAAACCGATATATGAGTGTTTAAGACTCACGCCGTCGCGTCACCTCCACTTCGACATTCTTCAGCACTCCGCCCATGGGCACATGCGGCTTGCGCACGCGAATCGTCACTTCCTGAACCGGCTGAAATTTCTCTAAAAGCCCGTGCGCAATCGTCGCCGCCATTGTTTCCAAGAGCTGAAAACTCCGACTCTGAAAAATCTCCGCGACCGCCCGGTACAGCAGCGTATAATCCACCGTCCAATGAAGATCATCCGCGCCCTTGTTCCGCGCAAATTCACCCTTCACTTCCACATCCACTTCAAACGCCTGCCCCAAAGCGCGCTCTTCTTCCAACGCGCCGTGATAAGCGTAGAAAATCGCATTATTCAGGCGAATGGTATCTTGATTCATTTTTGCTTCATCTGTTCGGTTACTATTCAACGGGCAACCTCTATCATTCGGGCAAAAGCGTAAAATCGATGGTATAGTGTTCCTGTTCTGTGAGGTCGATCGTCGTGTCTGCTGGAAGATATCCATTTTTAAAAGCCACAAAAGTAACTCGCTCAAGCAAGACTCTACCCAATTCATTATATAAATCATCGCGAATACCAATCGAATCTCCGATGGCTACATCCAATGCATATGAACCATTATCAAGCGTCGTACTGTTGGGTAACGCGCTGCGTAACGAGGCGTAATCTTGGGTATTCTTAAGCAGGGTACAGCTTGCGAAAAAAGAATCTCCGGTATCCATCTGACACTCATAAAAGCCATTTGCCAAATTACTCATATCCAAGGTACTCGCATACCTACCCGTCATAAGAAACGCTGATGCCAGAGTTGCTATTGTACCCCCACCTACTGGTCTAATTGTCAACTGAGTGTAGATAGGCTCTAAAATGTCAAAAATAATGTGTGTTGTATCCTCCACAGGATTCGGAAAGTTCTGGTGGAATGCATATTCCGTTACCACAGGAGCCAAGAACGAAGGAGAGGCGGCCCAGACACTGTTACCATCCATTTCTAATTCAAGCGTTTCATTTAAGCCCACTGCAACAATGCTGTACTCGTACCGACGGCCGTTAGTCAGGTTCTGATCAACATACGTGTACGAACCATCGGCAACTTCCAGCTCGGCAACCTTCCCGCCATCACGCATGATGTCATAGTGTAGAACATTTAGCTCATTGGTGACGTGAAAGCTCAACGTCAACTGACGGTCGCCAATCTGAAGAATAGGCTCGGCTATCAATTCAACCAGCAGAGTTTCTGCATCTACTGAGAGTCCGATAGAACCAATAGCCGCCATTTCTTCAATCTCATAGATCACGTGTATGGCAACACCTTCAAGTGGTGCCCCACTAACATCACGCACTGTGCCAGAAACGAGTTCGCTGGGGACTCCGCCACCATTCCCGTTGTCACTGTTATCGCAAGACAAGACAAATAATAGACAGAGGATGGCTATCGCAATGCATCCAGTAATTTTACTGTTCTTTCTGGAGAAAATCATTTTCGCCTCCTAATTTTTTAGGCCAGAGAACAAAACAGTTTAAGGATGGTGTATAGGCTTCCTTACGAATTGGTTGGCAACGGTTTGGTTTTGCCTTTTGGGAGCGCTTCATAGATTCGTACAAGTTCTTCGAGCAGATTCGGCAGCAAGGAAAGCGGCAGCATGTTCGGGCCGTCGGAAAGCGCTTCGGACGGTTTAGGATGCGTTTCAACGAAGAACGCCGACACCGCGCCCGTCGCCGCCGCCGCTCGCGCCAGTGGAAAGATGAACTCTGGAGTGCCGCCGCTCGCGCCTCCCGCTCCACCGGGTGTTTGCACGCTGTGCGTCGCGTCAAAAACCACCGGATACCCAAGCTCGGCGAGACGCAGCAGTGAGCGCATGTCCACGACTAAATCATGATAGCCAAACGTCGTGCCGCGCTCGGTCAGCATGATTCTTGTGTTGCCCGTGCTGACCGCTTTCTGCGCGATATACGCCATATCCTCCGGCGCCATGAACTGGCCTTTTTTGATATTCACCGGCTTGTCGGTTTTCGCCGCCGCTACGACAAGGTCTGTTTGGCGGCACAAGA
>CBDVDL010000317.1:0-2496 GCA_965372735.1 uncultured Alphaproteobacteria bacterium
ACCCACAATTTCACACCACAAAGACAAATGCGAACCGAACATGAACGATTTAACCAACTTGACAAGAGAATAAAATGGACGAACAGACTATGGACAAAGAAAGAACCATCTATAGGGTCAACCTTGATTCTAATGAATTAACTCCACTCTATCCGCGCTCGTCGTCATCTCTTCAAGTAAAGGAGAAGCGGATTGAAAACTGGATGGTTGAACAACCAGGCCTACTCTTCTCCAATCCAGAAGCTGTGAAAATTATCGCTCAAGAGGTATCTGGAGAGGCTATAGCTGACCTCTTGGCTATCGATAGCCAAGGAAATCTAATTATCATTGAGATCAAACGGGATTCTTCTGATAGAGGTACTATTGGACAAATACTCGATTATGCCGCCCGATTGGCCTTATGGGACTATGACGACTTTGATCGAAGGTGGCAGAAGCACCCCAAATCGGATAAACGCGACTTATTCGAGAGTTTCAAGGAGTTCGCCGACAACCCAGATTTCGATAAGCGTGATTTCTTGCAGGAACGCAGACTCTTCATCTTAGCTACCTCTGAAGATGAAGACATGAAACGAATCATTGATTGGCTTCACAAAAAATACCAAGTTCCAATTGACTTCGTTCCTTTTCAATTCTATGAGGACAACGGAAAACTCCTCCTTGAAATCTCCAAAATTAATATTGAGCCATTACCACAAAAGGAAGAGTGGTCAGGCGATTGGTTCTTCAATACAAATGAAACTTATAGCCAGGGAGCCTATACCAAGATGTTCAAGGAATCGGTCATCGCCGTATATGGCTACAAAACAGGTTCAGAAATCCTGAATCGCCCCAAGGTAGGAGAACGTGTTTTCACATATGTCAATCGTTACGGCATTGCCGCTGTCGGAACGGTAGTTAAGGGAGAGTCATTTTCATGTAATACAGTATTCGATAGGGAAGGTGAAAGAGAGTTCCATAGAAGTGTCTCTTGGGAGAGTATCGTTGACCTTGAAAATGCTATACCAACAGCAAAAACCAGCCAGTGGGGATATAATCTTCCTGTGAAAGCTACTTTATGCCGCATTTATAACAGCACTGTTGCAGAACGCATTGCCGAAGAGCTGAAAAAACGAGCGAATAAAGAGGACACATAGACTGTACCTTCAGCTTATTACATATTAGGCAGACTTTGAATATGAAGATTGATTTCGAATTAAACGGCAAACCCATCTCGCGTGACGTCGCTCCGGATAAACGCTTGATTGATTTCTTGCGTGAAGATTTGGGACTCATCGGAACCAAAGAGGGCTGCGGCAAAGGTGAATGCGGCACGTGCACGGTGCTTATGGACGGAGAAGCGGTTTGTTCGTGTCTATTGCTTTGCGCTCAGGTGCAAGGATGCCGCATCACAACTATCGAAGGCGTACAGAAAGGAAACAAACTGCATCCTGTCCAACAAGCGTTCATCGAAACGGGAGCGGTGCAGTGTGGATTTTGTACGCCGGGCTTTGTGATGTCAGGCGCTGCTCTGCTCGAAAAGAATCCCGAGCCGAATGAAGATGACATCCGCCGCGCCGTCGCCGGGAATCTGTGCCGATGCACGGGCTACAGTAAAATTGTCAAAGGAATTCGCATCGCTGGAAAGCGTATGCGTGAAAAATCATGAATTCAGAAATTTTCATAGAAGCCGGACGACTGGCAGAATCCGGTAAAGGATACTGTCTGGCCTTCGTCACCGCAACAAAAGGCTCGACACCGCGCAAAGCCGGAGCGATGATGTTGGTGCGTTCCGACGGTTCGTCTATCGGCACCGTCGGCGGCGGAGGTGCCGAAGCAGAAGCTCGCAAAGAGGCACTTAAAGCGCTGCAAGATGGGCAGCCGCGCTTGAATAAATTCACTCTCGATGAAGACGCGGAAGGCATCCCGACCGGCAGCATTTGCGGCGGTAAAATCGAAATCTTCTTCATGCCGATGCGTCCTCGCAATGTTTTGTATCTCTTCGGCGCAGGACATGTCGGAAAAGCAACCGCAGCTATCGCAGCCCAATCAGGTTTTCGAGTGGAAATTTTTGACAACAGACCGAAACTGCTAACACCTGAACGTCATCCGGAAGCTGCTGCACTGCATAGAGGAGATTGTTTGGCAGAGGCACGAGAATTGACAATACATCCGGAAGATTTCGTTATTCTCATGACACATCGCCACGACCTTGATTTTGAGCTGTTGTAAATCCTGCTGCCGAAAAATCCAGGCTATATCGGTTCTATCGCCAGTCGAAAGAAAGCGTATATTTTCCGAAAAGATCTCGCGGCTATAGGTCACACGGACGAGCAGATTGAAAAAGTCCGCATGCCTATCGGGCTCTCTATCCACGCAGAAACGCCGGAAGAAATCGCCATAGCGATTGTCGCGCAATTGATTGAAGTGAAACGCTCTCAGAACCTATGACACAGATTTTTACTCCGAAATATCTTGACGAAGCGCTCGAACTTCTCGCGAAGAAGAATCCTCCAC
>CBDVDL010000318.1:0-2486 GCA_965372735.1 uncultured Alphaproteobacteria bacterium
ATTCAATGGACAACATATCGAATGCGTGCCCTTGCCGCTCGTGATTGTGTGCGTGTACTAGATATGAAACTTATCATGTCGGCGGATCGTACAGGCGGTACAGTGGAAAACAAATGCTGGCACGAAGGGGCTCCCGTTATCGGACAGCCTTTGTTGATAGCCAGCGACACAGCTCGAGCTATCACAAATCCGGCTGTTCCGATTATCAATTCTGATTTTGAGACCTTCCACAACGGCGAGTTTAGTGGTTGGTGGAACTCTCATGCAACCTATCCGACCATATCGAGGGACACCTACCAGAAACATCATGGAGCAGCTTCAATGAAAATCTCTCCTTCCCCCGGAGATAGATATCACGACCCTAAAGTTGAACAGTTTGTACCTGTCGAACCTTATCGTCTCTACAATGTAAGCTTCTGGTACAAGACGTCGAATTACTCAGGAAAGATTTGGATATTGTTCTTCCGGCCTCACACTCCACAGAAGATCACATGGTGGTGGACTAAGCCCTCTGCGACCAGTAGTTGGAAAAAGGCAACTATCGAGGTTCACAGTTTTATGTGTGATACCATTCAGATATACCTTGGTGCATTCGGAGCCCAAAGCGGCACACTTTGGATCGACGAACTCACCATTGAAGAGATAAATCCTATCTGGTTGTTGCAACGCGACGATACACCGTTTCATGCCTATGAAGAACCGGGACATGTTCCCTTAACTGAAGGAACAGACTTCATTATCGAAGAAAACTTTTCAAAAGACTTTGGGGACTGCTACACTCATCATCCGACTATCCGCCGTGTTCCCGGCGGTCGACTTTCCAATGGAGATCAAATTACAATAGACTGGTATTGTGCTTTTCGATATGAGGGTTGGAGAGAATCTCCATGCTTTTCCCTGCTTGAACCTCTGGCTTACTACCAGCAGTGGATATCTTTATGCGATAGCCTATTCAACCCGGATGGATTTAAAATTCACCTCAATGAGATATCACTTGCCAATTGGGATCCCGCCTGCATTGCTCGCAATGAAACTCCCGCGCAGATTGTCGGCTCTTATGCACGTCAAATGTACAACATCATCCAGGCGAGGCGGCCTGGAGCTCCCGTTCAAATCTATGGTGATATGTTCGATCCATACGATCAGGGCATAGAGTATATTCGAGCTGTCAACGGAAGCATGCTCGGTTCTCTTTTTGAACTTCCGACGACGATTACCCTCTTGGCACTAACACAAGGCAATATTCATCAAAGCCTGAACTACTTTTCGCAAAATGGTTATCCATCTATAGCAGCTCATAATGGCTCGAGAACTCTGCTTGCGGGTTTGAACAACGCAGAGGCCGCTCGAAGCTATGCGAGTTGTCAGGGAACCAGCTTCTACGACTGGGAATGGAGTCCGTATGATTCCATACCTCATCTCGCCAGCATGGCATGGAATCTCGGTCCTCATATTCTTCATAAACCGATTGCATTTTCCGATTCGGCGTCTGTGGCGCATATTTCAGCCGAAATCTATCCGGATGACGAACCGCCCTCACTGGAAATCAATTTAACGTCAATGACGGTCCATTATCGCTTGCTGCCGGGAGGCTCTTGGCAAACGTCCTCGCTCTCGCCCGACGGAGCAGACCTTTACTCCGCCGACATTAATCTGACAGCTCCCGGAACTTCCGGCCTCGAATACTACATTGAAGCCGGCGATTCACGAAGCCGCACACATACGGCCCCAGCGGACGCTCCCTTCAGCACATTCGAAGCGAAATTTCCGGAATACCCCGGCGAAGAAACAAGCGATTTGCTGGAAGCTCCTGTCGCGACGATTTCATTTACGAAAGGACACATTGTCGTCCGCTGGACTCCGGTTGCAGGCGCAACCGGCTACGAGGTATACGGAGCTGCGAAAGCGGAATTCACGCCATCGCCTTCGACATTTCTCACGACGATTTCAGCTCCATTTACGGTGTATGTGGAAATGCTGCCGCTCAGTATGCTGCCGGATCAATTTTTCTACCGCGTCGTCGCGGTGAATTCTCAAAAACCCCCAACGGACTATATGACATCGCGATAGCTTTTTCACCTGCTTGAATCACATGAAAAAACGTCCGGGAGGAAAATCTCTCGGACGTTTATCTGTCGCACTTGTGATATCTCTCTATGTGGAATGGCCTTTCTAGTGGCTTCTTCCTCTACGAACGCTGCGCTTCATCGTCGGCGCCTTCAGAGGAGAAATCTGACCGGACTGAACCTTCTCAATCGCTTCCTGCACCGTCATACCATGGCAGGAATATACTGACCAACCCATTTCAACGATGTCACTGAAAACTCCGGGACCGATATTACCTACAATAACAGTTCCGATGTCCAAACCAACGAATCGACTGACACCATGAGTCGGCTCATCTTTGCCCGTACCGTGGACGGCATTGAATTTCTGAGTATCAGGATAAATGACGATATAATAGTCCGCACCACCGCATCGCTTGG
>CBDVDL010000319.1:0-2475 GCA_965372735.1 uncultured Alphaproteobacteria bacterium
TGCCGCTCTACAGATCAATATATGACTTGCACATATCAGTCTATCAGATGTGGTTTCTGAGGAAAAAGAAGGTAATATTCATTTTGCAATTGGCTACTATAAGAAAGCTCTTGAGATTTTTAATAGGAAGAAACATTCTCATTATTTTGCATATGCATCTGCAAACCTAGGCATAGCTCTCGCTTATGCTAATGATAAAGAAGCGTGCCAGTGGCTTAGGAGCGCTTTCGAATTACGAGATTATCTACCTGATCAGGGCGAGAGAGTTGGAAGTTTAATAGAAGAACTTTGCAAGGATAGAAGTAAATGAGTGATGAAGAAAAAGTGGGGAAGACGGGCGAGGAAGAACAGCTTAGCCTGAGAGAAACCTTTCGCATTTTATTCAAAGCGTCGAAGGGTTTCTGGTTGGTGAACATCATCAACTTCGGGGACGGCATTGCGTATTTCGGAGTGCTGACATTGCTGACGATGTTCCTGCATGGAGAGGTCGGTTTTTCTGACCAGATGACCGGCATCAGCGTTTCAGTCTTTACGGGACTCGTGACGCTATTCATGCTCGGCGGCGGATTCATCTCCGATAAGTTAGGCGTGCGGCGAACATTGACATTGACGGTTGTGATGATTGGTTTCGGGCGTGTGCTGTTAGTGCTGTCTCCGGTTGGCTTTTTCGGGCTGTCGCCGCAAGTGTGTTCATGGGTGGCGCTGATTATTATGGCGATGGGCGAAGGCATCATTCAACCAGCGCTTTACGCAGGCGTGAAAGAATACACCGACCCGCGCACAGCGACCATCGGCTACAGCGTGCTCTATTCCATCATGAATCTTGGCATCGTTGCGGAGAACTTCGCCTCACCTTTTATACGCGGAGAATTCGGCATCAGCGGCGTTTATTGGGTGTGTATCTTCGTCACAGGTCTTATGCTGATATCGCAAACGACGCTCTTCACGAAGCGCGTGGAAGAGAGAGACCGGGTTATGGTCGACGTGCCGAAAGACACAGGCCCGAAGCTCACGCTCATGCAAAAGATGAAAGAATTGCCGTTTTTAGACCCGCGTTTCTTATTCTTCATTTTCGTTCTGCTTCCTGTCAGGACGCTCTTTGCGCACCAATGGCTGACACTTCCGCACTATGTCATGCGCGCTTTCCCGGAAGCGATTGGAGCGAGGTATGAATGGTTCCAAGGATTAAATCCGTTTATCATTGTTATCTTTGTACCTCTCATCGCCGCGTTTACGCGGAAGGTGAAAGTGCTGAAGATGATGATTATCGGCACGACGCTGTCCGCCGTCGTAACATTTATTCTTGTACCCGGACCGCATCTTAGCACATTAATTCTTTACGTCGTATTCTTTGCACTGGGGGAAGCGGTCTGGTCGTCGCGGTTTTTGGAATACGTCGCCGATATTGCTCCCGCCGGAAAAGTTGGCGCGTACATGGGCATCGCCGGCGTTCCATGGTTTCTGGCGAAGTTCGTGACAGGTTTTTATTCCGGATTTATGCTGGAAAGATTCTGCCCTGAAGGCGGCCCGTTCGATACCGGAACCATGTGGCTGGTTTATGGCATTATCGCTTGTATCACCCCCATTGGACTGCTTGCCGGGCGCAAGTGGGTTGGCAAGGGCGTTCCTGAGGTAGCGAGGTAATCGCATTTCTATAAAATGATTCAATGAATGTAATTCTTATCGGATTTCTGGCGAGTCTTGCCGCAGGTCTGGCAACAGGAGTCGGTGCGCTTCCGGCGCTCTTTCTTCGCCGCATGACTGACCGGACGATGGATATTCTGCTCGGTGGCGCAGCGGGTGTGATGCTGGCGGCGACATCTTTCTCGCTGATTGTTCCCGGCATCGAAGTTGGCGATCGAATGTGGCCGGGATGGGGTATCTGGATTGTTGTTTTCGGGATGGCGGTCGGTGCGGTTTTTCTTGACCGCGCGGACAAATGGCTGCCGCATGAGCACTTCGTGAAAGGCCATGAAGGACCGTCGAGCAGACTGCGGAAAATCTGGCTCTTCATCATTGCGATTACGATTCACAATTTCCCGGAGGGGCTGGCTGTCGGAGTCGGTTTCGGTGCGGGGGATTTTGGTTCGGCGACGAGTTTGGCTATTGGTATCGGTCTGCAGAATATGCCGGAAGGCTTAGCAGTCGCGTTGCCGCTGATGAGTGAAGGTTACAGCCGGTGGAAAGCGATTGGCATCGCAACTTTGACAGGCCTTGTCGAGCCAATTGGAGGGCTTTTAGGTGTCGGAGCGGTGACAGCGTTTCAGCCGATTCTTCCGTTTGGACTGGCCTTTGCCGCGGGCGCGATGCTGTTCGTTATCAGTGACGAAATCATTCCCGAAACCCACACACGAGGATATGCGCGATTGGCGACATTTGGAGTTATCGTCGGTTTTCTGATTATGATGGTACTCGATAATTTGTTAGGATAGTACGTTGTAATGAAAATACCCAAACAACAGTTATATCTGGAGG
>CBDVDL010000320.1:0-2467 GCA_965372735.1 uncultured Alphaproteobacteria bacterium
TGATGCGTGTCGTTTTTTGCGGAAATCCCGATTTTGCATTGCCGACTCTGCTGGCGCTTCATGGCAGTCGCCACGAAATTTCGGCGGTGGTTTGCAGTCCCGACAAGCCGATGGGACGCGGAAAAAAACTCGGGAGTCCGCCGGTAAAAAACAAAGCGGTGCAACTCGGACTGGATGTTTTGCAGCCTGAATCCCTGAAGGATTCGGGTTTTTTACAGACAATCAAAGCGATGGAACCCGATGCGCTCGTGGTAGTTGCGTTTCGGATTCTGCCGCGCGCGCTTTTCACGTTGCCGCTCCAAGGCGCGCTGAATATTCATCCGTCACTCCTGCCGAAAGCTCGCGGAGCCGCTCCGATTCAGTGGACACTTATTCGTGGAGAGAAGGAGACGGGCGTCACGATTATTCGTTTGACGAAACATATCGACGCGGGAAATGTTTTACGTCAGGAGCGAATATCCATCACGCCGGAAGATGATTTCGGAACGCTTCACGATAGTTTGGCGGAGCTCGGAGCGCGGTTGCTTGTTGAAACATTGGACGCTGTCGAAAACGGAACACAACCCGCTCCTTTAAAACAGGATGACGCACAAGCGACCACTGCGCCGAAACTCAAGCCCGAGGATTTCGTGCTGAACTGGGAACAAAACGCCGAAGAGCTACTCAATCGAATTCGCGCGTTCAGTCCGGTGCCCGGAGCTGTGAGTCGGATTGACGGCAAGCGAATGAAGATATTTCGGGCGGAAATTGCGGCCAGCGAACCAGAACTTTCACCGGGGCAATTGCGTTCAAATAGTGGAGAGCTTTTTGTCGGAACGGGGAGTGTACTGTTGCGGATTTTGGAATTGCAATTCGAGGGACGGAAAAAAATGAGCGCGAGTGAATTCCTTCGAGGGTATCGACTATCGGACGAAACAAGATTCGAGACAGGAGATTAATGTGCTCTTTATGTTTGACTGGACCTTTATTCTGTTGCTACCCGCTTTGGGATTTGCGATGTGGGCGCAGTCGAAGGTTCGCGGCACCTACCGAAAATACAGTCAAATTCGAAGCCGCGCGAACATCACGGGAGCGCAGGTAGCCCGGAGGATTCTGGATTCGCAGGGACTTTCCGGCGTCAAAGTGGAAGCGACGAAGGGAGAACTGACGGATCACTATGATCCCCGAACGCGCGTAGTGCGCTTGTCGAAAGGTGTCTATGGTTCGACATCGCTGGCGGCGTTGGGGGTTGCGGCGCACGAAACCGGCCATGCCTTGCAGCACAAATTCGGTTACGCGCCTCTTCAACTGCGAAGCACCCTCGTTCCCGTCGCACGATTCGGCACATGGCTTGCGTTTCCGTTATTTTTCATTGGCTTCATATTTACATCCATTCATTGGCTGATGGATGTGGGGATTCTGTTCTTTGCCGCGGCCGTGCTGTTTTCTCTGGTCACATTACCGGTGGAATACAACGCATCCGCGCGAGCGATGAAGATTTTATCGAGCGGCGGTTATCTAAGTCCGGATGAAACCACCGGCGCGCGCAAAATCCTCGACGCAGCAGCATGGACTTATGTAGCCGCGGCGACGATGGCGGTACTGCAGCTTGTTCGGTTGTTGGTTCTGCGCGGCTCGCGGAATTAGAATTTTCTAATGGTTGGATAACGTATGGCGATAAAGTCCAAACCTGTCTTGTTTACCTATCGTATCACTCACGACAAGGGTGTTGCGCCTAATCCATATTGGGGAGTTTGTACACTTGTGATTTGCAAGCCAGTGATTCGCAGGACTGCTGAAGTCGGTGATTGGATTGTTGGAATTGGTTCGAAAGAACACAAAGTTGTGTGCAACAAAATCGTATTTGCCATGAAGGTCACTCAGAAGATGACATTGGAAGAGTATGATAAGTTCACAGCTCGAAAATGTCGCAGGAAAATCTCTGATTTGAAAAGTCGAAATCCGAAGAGATGGGTCGGTGATTCCATATTTGATTATTCCACTGGATCACCTAAACCGCGTCTGAGTTTGCATCGAACAAAACCGGAAGTTTTAGCAAAAGACATCAGAGGAGAGAACGCGCTTCTATCAAGAAATTTCTACTATTTCGGAGTAAATGCCATTTCAGTTCCGCCATCTCTACGTTCAATTATTCCAAAAGATCGAGGAGATCGCTCAAAAGCAAATGAACCATACGTTGAACCTTTTATCAAGTGGATAGAGGGTTTAGGTTATGAACCGAATTTCCTCTACGGTGAACCATCAAATCCAATATCAAAAAAGAGCCTATCATCAACATCAATTTGTTCTCCAAAACGCGCTCCGGTTAAGCGAAGATGTTCTTGATGAGGAATGAACGCGCCGAGCTTTTTGCAAGTGCAGAAAGTGATGCTGGTGAAATAACCGAGTCGTAATTATAGCGAATGGGCAGAGCCAACTCGCAGAGAAAATTAGTTCATTATTGTAGGGGCAGACCCACGTGTCTGCC